>NZ_JBALMS010000014.1:0-38352 GCF_036962205.1 Bacillus sp. JJ664
TTATAAAAGTGGGTGTATATACTTTGCTACGTGTTTTAAAAGGGGTTTCATTATTGACCTCATTCGTACTTCTTATTGTTTTACTAGGTGGGGCACTCGTAACAAAGACAAATTCTGGACTTGGATGTGGAAAATCTTGGCCATTATGTAAAGGCCAAATCATTCCTGATAATTTAACGATTGAAACAGTAATTGAATTATCTCATAGAGCAGCATCAGGTCTTGCAGGAATGTCAGTTTTATTATTAGCGGTGCTTGCTTGGATTATTATTCCACATAAAAGAGAAACGAAATTTTTAGCAATCATCTCATGTGTATTTTTAGTTGCACAAGCATTAATCGGAGCTGCCGCAGTGGTTTGGGGACAAGTTCCTGCAGTTAAAGCCATTCATTTTGGAATCTCTTTAATCTGTTTCGCTGCTGTTGTCATGTTAACATTATTAATTTTTGAACGTGATAGAAATTACCAAAAAGATACGTTTTTTGTTGGAAAAACAATGAAATTTCATACGTACGGACTATGGATTTACTCATATTTAGTCGTTTATACTGGTGCTCTTGTAAGACATGAAAACGCAAGTCTTGTTTGTCCAAGCTGGCCAATGTGCAGCAAAGCTAATAACGGATTCCCTACTCAATTTCATGAATGGGTACAAATGGGTCATCGTTTAGCAGCTTTCATTTTATTTCTTTGGGTCATCATCGCGTTTATTCACGCATATAAACACTATCGTAAAGAACGTGGAATTTACGTAGGATGGTTAGTATCAGCTATTATTGTTTCTTTACAAGTAATCTGTGGAGCATTCATCATTTTAACAAACTTAAACATTTATGTAGCATTAACACATGCAATTTTAATTTCATGCCTATTTGCGATTTTAAGCTTCCAATGTCTACTTAGTACTAGAAGTAAAAAATCTAATTCACAATTACAACATAATAAAGTCATTTCATAAAAAAAGGTATTTCCTCAGCTAATCACTGAAGAAATACCTTTTTTATTATTTTTGTTCTAATTCAATTAATAAGTCACCAGTTGAAATACTCTCACCAGATGTAATAAATAGATCTCTTACAACTCCTGTAAATGGAGATTGTACAGTTGTTTCCATCTTCATTGCTTCAGTAATCGCTAATGTTTGTCCTTTTTCAACAACATCACCTTTTTTAACTAAAACATTTAAGACTGTACCTGGCATTGTCGCATTAATATGGTTTGGATTACTAGTATCACCTTTTCTTTTTTGAACTACGGTCGACTTAATAGAATAATCTTTAACAACTATTTCTCGTGGCTGACCATTTAATTCAAAGTAAATGACTCTTGTTGCATCAGCTTGCGCTTGTCCAATCGATACTAATTTTACAATCAATGTTTTTCCACGTTCGATATCGACTTTTATTTCTTCATCTAATTTCATTCCATAGAAGAATGAAGGCGTATCAAGTACTGAAAGATCACCATAGCTATCAACATTTTTTTGATAATCCATAAATACTTTTGGATATAAACAATAAGATAATATATCAAAATTTGTAACTTGTCGTTTTAAAGTTTGGAATAAATATTCTTCTACATCTTTAAAATCAATCGGTTTTAACGTTTCGCCTGCTCTTTCAGTCAATGGTTGTTTTCCTTTTAAGATGACCCGCTGTAAGCTCTTAGGGAACCCACCATGTGGCTGACCTAACTGTCCTTCGAAGAATTCTACTACTGAATCTGGGAAATCAATTCCGTCCCCTTTTTCATAAATATCATCTTCAACAAGATTATTTTGCACCATAAATAATGCCATATCACCTACTACTTTAGATGAAGGTGTTACTTTAACTACATCACCAAATAGTTGATTTACACGACCATACATATCTTTAACGGCTTCAAAACGATCTCCTAATCCTACTGCATTTGCTTGTTGTTTTAAATTTGAGTATTGGCCCCCTGGCATTTCGTGTTGATATACCTCAGTGTGTGGTGAAACCATTCCGCTTTCAAAACTACTATAATATTTACGAACGCCTTCCCAGTAGGTAGATAGTTGTTCTAAACCATTAATATTTAAATTTGTCTCAAAGTCAGACCCTTGTAGAGCGTAATATAAACTGTTTACACTCGGCTGTGATGTTAAGCCTGACATACTTCCAATTGCAACGTCGACAACATCTATACCTGCCTCAATTGCTTTTATATATGTGTATAAGCCATTTCCACTCGTATCGTGAGTATGAAGATGGATTGGTAAGTCTACAGTCGCCTTAAGCTCGCTAATTAACGCATACGCCGCTTGTGGCTTTAATAGACCTGCCATATCCTTAATGGCTAAAATATGCGCACCTGCTGATTCTAAGTCCTTTGCAAGCTCTTTGTAGTAAGCTAAGTTATATTTTGTTCTTGAAGGATCTAAAATATCACCTGTGTAACAAATAGAAGCTTCTGCTAATTTACCATTTTCCCGAACAGCATCAATGGCAACCTCCATACCTTTGATCCAGTTAAGGCTATCGAAAATTCGGAACACATCTATTCCAGCTTGTGCCGATGCTTCAATAAACTTTTTCACTAAATTGTCGGGATAATTTTTATAACCAACAGCATTAGAGCCACGTAATAACATTTGGAATAATATATTCGGTACTTGCTGTCTTAACGTTAATAATCTTTCCCATGGGTCTTCATTTAAGAATCGGTAGGCTACATCAAATGTTGCCCCACCCCACATTTCCATTGAGAATAGATTTGGCAATAATTTTGATGTTTGCTCTGCAACAGCTTGTAGGTCTTTCGAACGTATTCTAGTTGCCAAAAGTGATTGATGCGCATCTCTAAAAGTTGTATCAGTAAATAAAACATTCGGTTGATTTTTTAACCACTTTGAAAATTCATCTGGACCAAGCTCATCTAATAATTGTTTTGTCCCTTTGTCAGCAATTTGGATATCGCTTACGTTTGGAATAATCACATCTTCAAATGCTGGTTTCTCCGAAGAGGAAATACCTGGGAATCCATTTACAGTTACATTTCCAATATAGTTCAGTAATTTAGTCCCACGGTCTCTTCGTTTTGCAAAAACGAATAACTCAGGTGATGAGTCAACAAAGGAAGTATTATATTCACCCGATAAGAAATCTTTATGTTGCATAACATTTTCTAAGAATGGAATATTTGTCTTAATTCCACGAATACGGAATTCTTTTAAGTTTCGATTTAACTTCGCTACAGCACCTTCAAATGTCAGTGCATGAGTCGTAACTTTAACCAATAATGAATCGTAGTAAGGAGTAATAACAGCACCTTGAAAACTATTCCCCGTATCTAAACGTACACCAAAGCCGCCACCTGATCGGTAAGCCATGATTTTCCCAGTGTCAGGCATAAAATTATTTAACGGATCTTCTGTTGTAACACGAGCTTGTATTGCAAATCCAATTCTAGGAATATCATTTTGTAATGGAATTCCTACTTTTTCATTATGTAAACTATTACCTTGTGCAATTAAAATTTGAGTTTGTACAATATCAATTCCTGTGATCATCTCAGTGATCGTATGCTCAACTTGAACACGAGGATTTACTTCTATAAAATAAAAATCATTTCCAGAAACTAAAAATTCAACTGTTCCTGCATTAACGTACTCTACATCTTTCATTAATTGAACTGCAGCCTCACAAATACGCTGTCTTAGTTCTTCAGTGATTGATGTACAAGGAGCAACTTCAACTAATTTTTGATGTCTACGTTGAATCGAGCAATCTCTTTCATACAAATGAATGATATTACCTTGATGGTCACCTAAAATTTGAATTTCAATATGTTTAGGATTTTCAATATATTTTTCTACATAAACTTCATCATTACCGAATGCAGCTTTTGCTTCTGATTTTGCTCTTTCAAATGCTTCTTTTAAACCAGAACTAGTACGGACAATTCGCATACCTCTTCCACCGCCACCAAGAGCAGCCTTAATGATAATTGGGAATCCGTAAGTTTCTCCAAATTCTACAACATCCTGAAGTGTTTCAACTGGCCCACTACTTCCTGGAATAATAGGAAGCTTTGCTTTTAACGCTTCATGCTTTGCTTTAATTTTGTCACCAAAAATATCTAAATGTTTTGAATGAGGACCAATAAATATTATGCCTTCTTCTTCACATCTTTGTGCAAATTTAATGTTTTCAGATAAAAATCCATACCCAGGGTGGATCGCATCTACATTATTTTTCTTTGCAATTTTAATAATCCCTTCAATATCAAGGTAAGCATCAATTGGTTTTTTACCTTTTCCAACGATATATGCTTCATCCGCTTTATAACGGTGATATGAACCTTCATCTTCCTTTGAATAAATACCTACAGTGCGAATACCTAACTCAGTACATGCACGAAATACACGAATAGCGATTTCGCCACGGTTAGCAACTAAAACTTTTTTAATTTGTTTCGTATAAGTCATAATAATGCCTCCTGTATTCATGAAAGATAAATGATTATAAATGAAATGTAATCTATGATTGCATTAAGAAACAGTTTATAACGTTTCTTTATTCATTTTATTTCGAATGGAAATATTCATTAACATACCTACCATTGATAACATCACCATCATTGACGTACCACCATAGCTTACAAATGGTAAAGGAACACCTGTCAATGGGATTAGCGATGTAACACCACCGATATTTACAAACGTTTGGATCACAATCAATGCACATATACCTGTAGCTAATAATGAGTCAAAAGAATCATTTGATTGATGGGCAATTAATAAACCTCGCCATACAATTAAAAAGATACAAATAATCACAATGATCACACCAATAAGACCTGTTTCTTCACCGATAATTGCTAAAATAAAATCAGTATGTGGTTCTGGCAAGTAGCCTAATTTTTGAATACTTTTACCTAATCCCACACCAGTAAGTCCACCATTGGCAAAAGCAATTAACGAATTGACAATTTGAAAACCGATATCTTGTGCATAATCAAATGGATTTCGAAATGCTAGAAATCGATTGACTTGAACGTCTGTTAGTCCAACACCAAAACTAACGCAAAAGCTTACTAATGGATATAAGACGATAATTCCTGCTGAAAACAATAGAATTAGTCTTTTTACAATAAATCCACTACAAAATGAAACGACAGCACAAGTTGCAATGATTAATAAAGCCGTACCTGTATCTGGTTGCATACGTAATAAAATGACATATAACAAAATGACCAACCAAGGAGCAAATAACATCTTCCAATTCCTTGTAATCCCTTTTTGTCTTTTTGAGTACCAGCCCGCTAGTAAAATAATGGAACTTAATTTTATTAATTCAGCAGGTTGTATCCCAAACACCCAACTTTTGGCATTGTTAACCACTTGTCCAAAAGCTAATACAGCTATTAATAACCCTATACTAACTAGTAGATTTAATAATAAAATAATCCTTTTTTTAAAGATTGTTGAGGGTATTAACGTTAATAAAACAAAAGCACCCATACCAACTTCAAATGCGAGGAGCTGTTTACGAAAAAAATGATCGCTCGCCCAATTTTCACTTTGATAGCGAATTGTTGGTAATGCCGAACTAGCACTGTATACCATAATTAATCCAAATAAACATAAAATAAGTAATGGAACAATAATCATATAGTCCATATTTTTTAAATATTTTTTTAACATTGCTAATCATCCCTGCTTCAATTCTTTATACATAATGTATTCAACTATTTTGGGAAATTCCCTTTATAAATATCAATATTGTAACATAGATTCATAGATTAGTTCCTTATGCAATTAAAATAAAACAAAAAAGCTCAAACAAAGAATTGTTTGAGCTTTTGGATCATACTAACTATTTATTTTTTTGATTTGTAAAAGCATCATGCAAAGCAGATAATTGACGTTCTAGTTCTGAAAGAAGTTCTTTCCCTTGCTCAACTTCAATTAATCCAAGTCGAGATGCAAAATCGATTTCTCTCGATAAACCGAACATTTGAGTATCTAAAACCTCTTCATATAGAGGGCATTGTGGCATTGTTAAATGATCAAGTTGTACATTTATTAGTTTTAAAATTTTTTCAGCATCTTTTTTTAATAATTCAAATGCTTTATCTTTGTAATTCGTTACAGCATCAGACCTCAATTTTCTCCCTCCGCTTCCGTACAAGCTATACTTCTTAATATTATAGTTCTTTTATAGAAAAATCAACTTAAAAAAGTCATTATTATAATATGTAAAATGCATTTAAGTTCATGTTGTGTACCAATTACAAAAAATCACTTCAATTTAAGTGTATGTAAAGTATTTCCAATTATGAAACATTTTAACTTTTTTAAAATGAAAGTTCTATTCATTATACTCTAAAATTCATTTTTTCATATCTATATTTTTAAGCTAAGCAGTTTTCTATATCAATACATTGATTTACTCTTAGAAATAGTCGTAAACTATATATATACTTTATACTCCGGGGGAGACAACAAATGAGTGATGTATTTTTAATTACCGGTGAGGTCGAGCACCCACTAACAATTGATCCAAGTGTATGGATCTTTGATGAAAGAAAAATTGAACTTGAGCTTATTTTTAAAGGAGAATTTGAAACGGAAAACGAAAATGAAAAATACACTAAGAGTGTATCAAAACATTGGGATCGAGAAATTATTGAAGGAGCAAGAGTAGATACAAGTATCCCCTTTGCTCAAACGAAGAAACAATGGCTTGAAAAAACGTACGTCATGCCGTTTTCATATTTTATCGATAATAGTAAACCTAAATCTAGTGAACAGAACGTCACGATTGAGACGGAGAAATCAACGATCACATTACCGTTTAAAACAGTTTATGAATCATATTTAGCATTTTCAAACAACGGGAAAAGGATTGTTGAAGAAGGTCCAGTTCATTTATATTTTAAAGATGGTTCAAATAAAGATACGCCAATTACATCTATACTAAAGATTATTTTCTAACGAAAACATCCTACGAATTTGTAGGATGTTTTTTTAGAAGGACTATTCAAGAAAATTTTTTTCGCATCAACTCTCATTTAGAAAATGCTTTACAATAAATCTGCTGCTAATTGAGCAATTGATGATCTCTCTCCTTTTACGAGCTTGACATGACCACTTATTTTTTGATCTTTAAATTTCTCAACAACATAAGTTAGCCCGTTGTTATATTCATCTAGATATGGATGATCAATTTGTTCTGGATCTCCCATTAAGACAATTTTACTCTTATCCCCTACTCGAGTTAATATCGTTTTTACCTCATGCCTTGTTAAATTTTGGGCCTCATCTATAATGATGAATTGTTCTGGAATACTTCTACCCCTTATATAGGTTAGTGCCTCTACTTCAATAGAGCCCATACCAGCTAAAATCGCATCAAGTTCACCAGGTTTTTTCGTATTAAATAAGTATTCGAGATTATCATAAATCGGCTGCATCCAAGGCCTTAGCTTTTCATCCTTCTCACCAGGTAAATAGCCTAAATCCTTCCCAACTGGAACAATTGGTCTTGCAACTAGTAATTTTTTATAGTTTTGTAAATCTTCTGTTTGCATTAGTCCCGCTGCTAAAGCTAATAATGTTTTACCAGTCCCTGCCTTACCAATTAGGGTCACAAGTGGTATATCATCTCGCAATAGTAGCTCTAGTGCCATTGATTGTTGCGCATTTCTTGGTCGAATGCCCCAAATATGATCATTAGAAAAAACGAATTTTTTAATCTTTGTACCTGATTGGTCTACAATACCTAGCGCAGAACTTGATCCACCTAAAGCATCCTTCAATACGACAAATTGGTTTGGATAAAAAGGGTGATTCGCAACATCAGATACTGGTAATTCGGTCTTTTCATAAAACTTATTTAGTAGCTCCGTATTTATGTAGTACTCTAAATAGCCAGTATATATATGGTCAACCTCTACCACTCGATCACTTAAATAATCTTCCGCAAGTAAGTTTAACGCATCCGCTTTGACTCGAACTAATGTGTCTTTACTAACTAATATAACTGTTTTGCCATCTTCTTTTGCTTCTTCTTCGAGAGATAAATTTTTCGCAACAGCTAAAATCCGATTATCATTTGTTTTTTCCACAAAAATTTCTTGTAACTGCTGAAATGATCGATGATTTAGTTCAATTCTAAACGTACCACCATTTTCAAGAGGAATACTTTCATGTAATTTTCCTAGTTCTCGAAAGCTATCGATTAATTTGGAAACATACCTAGCATTGCGACCTACTTCATCCATATATCTCTTCTTTGAATCTACCTCTTCTAATACAACAGCAGGTACAACTACATCATTGTCATCAAATGAAAAGATTGCTAGTGGATCTTGCAATAGTACATTGGTGTCGAGAACGTATATTTTACTCAATCCTTAACCTCCTGACTCAAATAACACAGAATAAAATATTTGAATTAAATTCTAAGTGCAAGTTTTAAAAACAGTTAGGTTACTGAAGTATGGACGAACCGTTTATATATTATATGAATTTCTCTCTACTTTAGAATACGTTTTATCTTGCCATCAAACTTCTAGCGTTCTTAAGCCATTTAAAACAGCATCATCTAATTTCTTAGCTGCTCTTTCATCATACGTTTTTGCATACTGTGGCTCTGTGATAATTTTTGAACCATAAAATAAAATATTTTTCACTTCATTAATATTGACTTCAATACATGCTAATTTCAAAGGAATAGAAGGCATTTGCTTTGTTAACACTTTGGCATCCCCTAAAATGTTATAGACGGTTTCATTCGAAAATAAGCTAAACGAAACAGTACTATTTGTCTCTACATTTGAAATAACTAATGAACGTTGATCGATCGCAAAGCGAATTGTTTTCTCATCTAAAGCAATAAACCATGAAATAGCATTCATTACTGGAATGCTTTTCTCACTACTAATTGTACTTAATAAGACAATTTTTTCTTTATTACAGTCTTCATACAATACTGGTGACAATTCTTTCTCGATACTGTTTGCCATCACTGTTTCATCTCCTTCAAATAAAGAGTATACTAAGATAATTCAAAGTTTATATAAAAACTTCCTGCTTATTATATTGATTTCTAAAAATATATTCTAAAACNNGTTACAGATATAAGGAGAGAAACTTTACATGAGAGTTAAATGTATGATCTGTGATAAATCAGAATCAATTAGTGATGAATCACCAATCGCTAAAAAACTACGTAATCGACCAATCCATACATACACTTGTTCAGAATGCTATGACAGGATTACGATAAAAACCGAGCAAAGAATTGCTACTGGAAAATTCCGTTTTCAAAAACCGATAAAAGATAATGACGAATGGTAATCATACAAACACAAATAAAAAAGCCTAGATTTTTTTCTAGGCTTTTGATATTTACATCGTTATAACTTTTGATTTCTAAACTAATTAAAATGTAACTTTAACAAGAAATCGAACAATTGGTAGCAGTTAGATTTTAGTATTTTTCAGGATTCACTTTTACTTGATCTAAAAAACAATCGATCATTTCAATTGGGAAACGAGTCGTTCGCTCCTTTTCACCTTGAGTGAATGAGATTAAGTAGAAATCCTCCATTACTTCAATTTTAACATTAGAAACTTTATGGTCCTCTTTTAAGATTGTATCAAACATTTCATACGTCTCTTTTGCCGCTTCATCAGATGGCCTTCCATCATATATCACTTTTATTGTTAACCAGTTATATAAAGCATCCTGAACAGAATTCATCCTAAAATCCCACTTTCTATTAACAAATTAACTATGTAGTTGCATTATTTTTTTTTGATTGATGTAATCGTATTTTATAAATTCCTAAAACAAATACACTTGCAAGCAATGCCTCTACAATTGGAATTCGAAGTGCTAAAAATGTTAAGAATGTACAACCTACACATAATAATACATAAGTGATTAACATTTTTATGATACTAAGTTTTTTCGCAAAACCTAAGTGATAGACCGTTATACATAATACAATAATTAATCCATATAAAATCCACATTGACAATTGAAAATCTTCATTCGTTATTTTTATTATATTTCTAATAACAAATTCTAACTTGTCTAATTCATTTGGAGCCAATTTCTTTATCCCCCTAAACGTTAATAAAAAACCGACTAATCTGTTAGTCGGTTTTTATTATATCATAATTATTTTAAATAATTGATTCTTACTCAGCGAATTTTTTCTTTTTCGCTACACGCTCACGCTCGTTCTTATCAAGAATCTTTTTACGTAAACGAATTGATGTAGGTGTTACTTCACAGTACTCATCATCATTTAAGTATTCTAATGATTCTTCCAGCGTCATGATACGTGGTTTTTTCATTGTAGTTGTTTGATCTTTATTTGCTGAACGAATGTTTGTTGCTTGTTTTACCTTAACTACGTTTACTGATAAGTCATTTTCACGGTTGTGTTCACCAACAATCATACCGTCATAAACTTCAGTACCAACTTCAAGGAAAATAACACCACGGTCCTCTAATCCCATAATACCGTAAGTTGAAGCTTTACCAGTTTCCATAGAAACTAATACACCTTGACGACGTCCACCAACTTGACCTTGGATAGCAGGTTGATAGCTATCAAATGTGTGGTTAATAATACCGTATCCACGAGTTAATGTTAAAAACTCTGTTGTATAACCGATTAATCCACGTGCTGGTACCATAAACGTTAAACGAACTTGACCGCCACCGTTATTTACCATGTCACGCATTTCACCTTTACGAGCACCCATTGATTCCATAATTGAACCAGTGTACTCTTCAGGAACATCGATTTGAACATGTTCAACAGGCTCACATTTCACACCATCAATTTCACGAATGATAACTTCTGGTTTAGAAACTTGTAACTCGTAGCCTTCACGACGCATGTTTTCAATTAAGATTGATAAGTGAAGCTCCCCACGTCCACTAACAATCCAAACATCAGGAGAATCAGTGTTTTCTACACGTAAACTTACGTCTGTTTGAAGTTCTTGTAATAGTCTTTCTTCAATTTTACGAGAAGTTACAAACTTACCTTCACGACCTGCGAAAGGTGAGTTATTAACTAAGAATGTCATTTGAAGAGTTGGCTCGTCTATACGTAACACTGGAAGTGCATCTTGGTATTCTGCAGGACAAACTGTTTCACCAACATTGATATCTTCCATACCAGAAACTGCTACTAAATCTCCAGCTTGAGCTTCTTCAATTTCAATACGTTTTAATCCGATAAAACCAAACATTTTTGTAATACGGAATTGTTTTACTGATCCATCAAGTTTCATTAAGGCAACTGATTGACCAACTTTCATTGTTCCACGGAAAATACGACCAATACCAATACGTCCTACATAGTCATTGTAATCTAATAATGTAACTTGGAATTGTAATGGCTCTTCGCTATTGTCAATTGGAGCTGGAATGTGCTCAATAATTGTATCGAATAGTGCATTCATATTTCCTTCTTGTTTCGCTGGATCTGAATCTAAACTTGAAGTACCGTTGATCGCTGATGCGAAAACAACCGGGAATTCTAATTGATCTTCATCTGCACCTAATTCAATAAATAAATCGATAACCTCATCTACTACTTCATCTGGACGAGCAAAGTCACGGTCAATTTTGTTTACAACAACGATTGGTGTTAAATGTTGTTCTAAAGCTTTTTTTAGTACGAAACGTGTTTGAGGCATACAACCTTCATATGCATCAACTACTAAAAGAACCCCATCAACCATTTTCATGATACGTTCTACTTCTCCACCAAAATCAGCATGTCCTGGAGTATCCATGATGTTGATACGTTTTCCTTCATATTGAATTGCAGTGTTTTTCGCTAAAATCGTAATACCACGTTCACGTTCTATATCATTAGAGTCCATTGCACGTTCGTTAACATTTTCGTTTGAACGGAATGTACCAGATTGTTTTAATAGTTCATCAACTAAAGTTGTTTTACCATGGTCAACGTGCGCAATAATAGCAATATTGCGTAAATCTTCTCTTTTTTTCAAAATATATTCACTCCTAAAATGTTTCCACATCTATTTTCATTATTAACTAAAACATTATAGCACATGCATGACATAATTTTTCAACTAAATGTTTATAATCCTATATAAAATTAAAATAAAAATTTCGTAAATATTATTTTTTTCAAATTTACATACATATATACTTTAAGTAAAATAGGATTAGGAACAGGAGGTTTCATCATGTCGAGCATTAAATACCGTCTATTATTTGTAGCACTATTATCAGTCATTTTCTTAATTCTTGTTGGTATTTTATTAGCAGAAAAAAGCGTTATTGGGGCAATTATCGCACTGATTGCATCGATTTTTTCAGTAGGATATGGATTTATTTTACGTGCTAAATTAAAAAGAGAAGGTAAGCTTTAAAACTTACCTTCCTTTTGATCAGGAAGAAACTCAATATAATTTGTTAATAACTCATTTTGTATTGATGCGTTACTTACTAATACTGAACTATTTTTTAATATAGAAAGCTCTTCATTTTTAAGAGTCGTACAAATCCCGCCAAGCTCTTCTACAATTATTTTCCCTGCTGCAAAATCCCATGGTGATAATCTAGGGGTAATATATGCATCTATTCTACCTGTTGCTACATAAACCATCTCTAGTGCAGCTGAACCGTACGAACGACTACCCCTTATTTTTTTTATGAGTAATCCTAATTTTTCATGATTTAAATATCGATTTTTTGTCAACCAAATGGCATTTACTGCAACAATCGCCTCTTCTAGGACAACATTTTTTAATGGGCTTATTTTTTTGTCATTTAGATAAGCACCTTCACCGTTTTTTGCAAAATATAATTCATTATGTATTACATCAAATATAAAGCCCATTTTTCCAATTCCATTCTCATAAATCCCTAATGAAATTGCGAAATTCCGTTTTTGATGAACAAAGTTCATTGTCCCGTCAATTGGATCTAATATCCAGACGATACCGTTTACATTCTTCAGTTCGTCACCTTTGCCTTCTTCACCAAGGAGGGAATGATGCGGAAATTCCGTTTTAATGTTCTCAAAGAAATATTTTTGAATTTCTTCGTCCTTATTTGTAACTAAGTCATTTTCGTTTGATTTTGTATTAATAGTAATGGAGTCGTATAAAGAACTTTTTATATTTTTCGTGGCATTAATCAGAAGGTTTCTTGCAAACTGCTCTATTTTTTTCCAATCTTCTTTCATTTTGAACACTCCAATGTCTACATCTAAACTGATAAATTATCTTCTGTTTATCAGTTTACCAATAATATCCTAAAAAAACCTAATGAAATGATTTAATCATAAAAAATTGAGGAACTTTTTTGGAGGGTGGGCATACGATACATCGTTGGGCTAAAGAAAGATATGTGTGCACAGAAAAACGAACCTATTTAAAGGTTCGGTAATTGAATACTCGCTAAGCTTCTAAACGGATTAATTCTAATCTTAATACTTCTAATTTTTTCTTAGACTCGATCATAGCTTCATTGTCCTTAATTGTCATTGCATCGAATAATGTTGCTAATTCATAATCTAATTCTAATCTAAGTACAGGAATTCTCTTCTCAGCATCAGTTCTTTTTAACGCATTAATCACTTGTCTCATTACTATCCCTCCATAGAATATAAGTTGGCAAAACAAAATGTGTTCAGTTTAATTAACAAAATTTTCTGATTTTTATTTTGCTACTAATATATGTTATTTGAGCTTATAATGTAACTATTTTATAGTGAAACATTCTACCCATTTGTTTGCGGACAATCATGGTATACTATTTAAAGACTATATACTAGGGGGTCCAAAATGAATCAACCATTTTTTACAGAAAGCGATTTTAACATTTTCACAACCGACTCATCCTTAGAAACTAGAATGGATGCTATTAAAAGTGAAATTCAACCAAAATTCAAGGAAATAGAACAAGAAATCCTTCCTTTTTTAAACAACTCAACAGATGAAGAATTCTTCGGTCATATTGCCAAACACGCTCGTCGTACAGTAAATGCTCCAAAAGACACTTGGATCGCATTTGCAACGAATAAACGAGGTTACAAAATGCTACCTCATTTTCAATTTGGTCTTTGGGGCACACATCTTTTTGTTCTGTTCGGTATCATTTACGAAAGTCCAAATAAACAAAAGATTGCAACTAATTTTGATAAAAATAAAAACAAACTATTTAAGTTAATACCTAAAAACTTTGTTATTTCCTATGACCATATGAAGCCTGATGTTCATCCAAGAAGTAAAATGAAAAAAGATGATTTCCAACAAGGAATCCAAAGATTCCATGATGTAAAAAAATCCGAGTACCTTTGTGGCATTACAATTCCAAAAGATGAAGCCATTACACTTTCAAAAGAAAGTCTCATTCATTCAATTAAAGATACTTATAACACTTTACTTCCTCTATACGAAATCAGTATAAAATGAATAAATTTTTATAAGTGTTGTTTAATTATACATATGTAAAAAACAAAAGTCTATGCCCAATCTCTTCACATTTTTCGACAGACCGAAATGTGGAGGCGACTGGTCAGCTCCGACAAGCATAAGACAAGGACATTAGGGAACGTTTTTTCATACCGTATATTTAATGGAAGAAATTGGCATAACGAAAAAGGCAAATGAGACCGTTCTCGGACATCATTTGCCTTTTTCATTTACATTTTAATTTTATCTCCAGGTGCAGCACTTTTCGCTTTTTGCATAAGTCTGAATGCAGAATAGCCTGAGATTTCTTCTAATTCCCCACATAGTTTCTTCTCTTCGGCAATGCTAGGAACTATTTTTTTAAATTGCTTATACGCCAACATTAACTCTTCTCGTTCAATCCCTTTTTCATATGCTCTTTCTACTGATGTGTAAAATTGTATAACTTCGATTGTTTCATTCGTACTCCAATCGAAAAGTATCGGATATTGATAATCCATGTAAACCCACTCCTATCTCATGTTACTACTACCATTTTATCACATTTTTCAATTTCAATTCTTCTATTAAATATTGATATAATTTCATTTCAATGAATAATATTTCATAACTTTAGCATTTTTTTCTATACAGAAAATTCATAGAATGATATAATTTTTTTGTTTTTCAAATGAAGGTAAAACAGTTTATAACTTAATGAGAGTAAACATATTTGATTTGTTTACAAACATACCACTTCCGAAAAACACTATTATTCATAAATGGGGTGTATGTTAAATGAACCAAAATGAAACACCGTTATTCACTTCTTTACTAGAACATGCAAAGAAGAATCCTATTCAGTTTCATATCCCAGGACATAAAAAAGGGAATGGAATGGATCCAACATTTAGGGAATTTATTGGCGATAACGCATTGTCAATCGACTTAATCAATATTGCTCCTTTAGATGATCTGCATCATCCTAAAGGTAAAATAAAACAAGCGCAAGATCTTGCTGCAAAAGCGTTTGGTGCTGATTATACTTTCTTTACAGTGCAAGGTACTAGCGGGGCTATTATGACAATGGTCATGAGTGTTTGTGGTCCTGGAGATAAAATCATTGTTCCTAGAAATGTTCATAAATCGGTATTATCAGCCATTATTTTTTCAGGCGCAATGCCAATTTTTGTTCATCCGGAAATTGATCATGAGTTAGGAATTTCTCATGGAATTACAACAAATGCTGTAAAAGAAGCAATCGTTAATCATCCAGATGCAAAAGCAGTTTTAGTCATTAATCCTACATATTTCGGCTTTGTTGCTGATTTAAAAAGTATCGTAGACTTAGCTCATTCACATGGAATAGCTGTTTTAGTTGATGAAGCACATGGAGTACATATTCATTTTAATAATGAACTTCCAATATCAGCTATGCAAGCAGGTGCTGATATGGCTGCTACAAGCGTTCATAAGCTTGGTGGCTCTCTAACTCAAAGTTCCATTTTAAATGTCAAAGAAGGCATCGTAAACGTCCACAGAGTGCAATCTGTATTGAGCATGTTAACGACAACGTCTACATCTTATATATTACTTGCCTCTCTTGACGTTGCACGAAAACGTTTGGCTACAATTGGTGAGGTATTAATTACAGAAACTATTAGACTAGCTAATGATGCTAGAAATAGAATTAATAATATAAAAGGTTTATATAGTCCAGGCTATGAACTACTTGGAAAAGAAGCAACACATAACTTTGATCCAACCAAATTATTAATAAGTGTTAAAAAATTAGGGATTACAGGCCACGACGTTGAGGTTTGGTTACGCGAACGTTTTAATATTGAAGTAGAAATGTCTGATTTATATAATGTCCTTTGTATATTAACACCTGGAGATAGTAAAGAAGATATCGAGAAGTTAATTCATGCATTTGAAGTTCTTGTTGAAGAGTTTCCAGTGTCAGATTATTATAAAGCATATAATGTAACGATTCCAACAATCCCAAATTTAGCTGTTTTACCTAGGGATGCTTTCTATTCTGAAACAGAGTCAGTACCACTAGAAGAATCAGTTGGTCGTATAATAGCTGAATTCGTTATGGTTTATCCACCAGGGATCCCGATTTTCTTGCCAGGTGAAGAAATTACACTAGAAAATTTAATATATATTAAAAAGAATATTGAAGCTGGCCTACCTGTACAAGGGCCAGAAGATGAAGATTTATATACGTTAAAAGTAATTAAATAATATATTTTCAAAATGAAAACTAGGGAATATTTTCCTTAGTTTTTTTATTTTGTATCACATTCATTTTAAATAGGCATATGATAGCTAAGGTAAATAATTAGAGAATTCTTATAAAAAGCTATTATGATAGGATGTGAACCTAATGATAGTCGTGAATAATAAAATTGTTCATGCTTCATTAAAAGAAAGTGGAGATTGGAATGAACAACTTCTACAAGAAATAATTAGAAATTTATCAAACAGTCGACATTCAAATATTTATAAATCTGATCGAGAATTATCGTTTGATTTAACGTTACGTACTTATATTATTAGAGCTTCGAAAGAATTGTTGGCAAGTAATATGCAATTTAGAGTTTTTAGAAGAGCATACTGTAATCCCATGTTTTGGATTCGTACACCTCGAGGAGGCTTTCGTTTGAGACCAGGTGTAAGACCTTCCGCTGGTATTTATGACATATTTAGAAACGGACAATTTTATGCGACCGAGTGTGCTACAGCAATCGTAATTGTTTTCTATAAAGCCCTGTTGGATTTATACGGTTATGAAGTATTTGATCAATTATTCGATCGAGGATTGTATCTATATACATGGAATTACGACCCAAAGTTAGCTATTCGTACTGCGGAAATTGATCGACCAGTACCTGGTGATGTCGTGTATATAAAAAATCCTCAAGTAGACCCTATTACGCCAGAGTGGCAAGGTGAGAATACAGTAAGTATGGGAAGTAATTACTATTATGGACATGGTATTGGTATTCGACCTTTACCTGAAATAATTTTTCATCTAAATATGCATAGATATCCATTTGCAATGATTTCTGCATATTTAACAAACTTAAATACCCGAATCGATGCAAATGAAATGGTTAATTATTTAACGGATGATTCAAAACTTATTCCAGTCAATACAAGAGACGAATCAAGTGATGTCATTACTGCTAGAATTGGTGACCAGCACCAAATAGCTTAATTTCTGTAAAAAACACAAAAATAGAGGGTACTTTTAAAGTACCCTCTTTATGATGTTTCATTTTAAATTATATTAACAAGTTTCCTCAATAGACGGTTCACAATGCTCACAGTTTTTTACATATAAAGTCGTAACTTTTTCATCCTCGAAATGACCTACTGTTTTTTCACAACATTTACATACGAACGTTCCCATCTTGTAACCCCTTTCATAATGTTGTATCAATTAACTTAACTTCATTATAAAGTGTTATACTTATTTACGCAATAGGTAAATAAGTATAACTTAATAAATTTATTTCCAAACTTTTTATCTCATATTTCATTGTATTAACGAAGTAATTAGTATGACACATTAAATTCAAGTTTATTCGTAACTCTCTTCCATTCTTGGGTGTGGCAACCAATCCGCTAAATAATCTGCAAGCTTCATCGCTTCATCATCGCTCTTCAATTTACATAGGAATTTTAATTGATTTGGATATAAAACATCTTGCCGATCTAGAACAATACATTGTCTAGACTGCATGCAGATGACGAGTGGTTTCCCAAAAAACATGTTCGTATATACAATGCCTATATCGTACCTTACATCGTTTGCTATAAAACCAACAAATCTTACTCTAACATTTTCGTGATCATCATATAATTTTTCAAACATATCATTTTCCACTCCTCACATTTGTGTTGTAAATTAATACATATGAAGTGAAAGCAAAATTCATTCCGAATACTTGTCTAAAAATTTGAAATAATGTTATGATAAAAAAGAAAAAAAGTGATGTTTAACTGGATATACAACTTAGGGGGATATGAATATGGTTCAACAAGCTACCATTCAATTAATGGATAAATCAAAATATCAAGAGGCAAGTTTAGATTTATTACAAAACTTAATTAACGACTACATACAATCGTCTACAAAAATTGGACAACAAGTTGACTGGAATTATGAAAGGGCTTCATTTCCTTATAGCCTTTCAAATAAGAAGCTAGATGAACAGGATGCATTATATTTAAAAAGCAATGATTCACGTTATAATCATTTTGTTGTCTCAATCCAAGATGACAAACATATTATCATTACTTTATTACCGAATTCAACTTATGGTGATAAAGGAAAAGCAAATGAATTGTGCCGATACTTAGCTCAAAAAATAGAAGGTAAACTTGAATTATTTAATAAACGTATCATGTATTTTTATAAAAGATAATTAAAACAAGTTTACGATTAATTGACAAAAGAAAAATATACTAGCGTAGAAGCAAGTAATCATAATACTTGCTTTTCTTGTGTTTCCAACAAATTTAGCAATTAAATATAATTGATAAAAAAATACTAAAAATAATATAAATTTTGCGTACAATTGATCTCTTTTTGATAAATACATGACAAATGAAAAACCGAACCAAAAGATTTGATGAATAAATAAAACCATTAACTGTTTACGCATTTTAACACCACCGTCCATTACAAACCAAAAAAATATTGTTTTCTACAACGTTATGCGGTACATACTTTTAACATGCAAAAAAACCTCCTAATAATAGGAGGTTTTTTATGTTGAGTAGTGGCCAATGTCACTACAGAATGTCAGATTACTTTAATACGTGAATTGGGTGTCCCATTGCTAATTCAGCAGCTTCCATTGAAATTTCACCTAATGTAGGGTGAGCATGGATTGTTTGAGCAATATCCTCAACACTCATGCAAGCTTCAATTGCAAGACCAAGTTCAGAAATAATGTCAGATGCATTTACACCAGCTACTTGAGCACCAACTAGTACACCGTCTTCTTTACGTGATACTAATTGTACAAATCCTTCTGTAGCGTTTAGAGATAATGCACGACCATTTCCACCAAATGGGAACTTCGCAACATTTACATCTATACCTTCATCAGTTGCTTGTTTTTTCGTATATCCAACTGTTGCTAATTCTGGATCAGTAAATACGACTGCAGGAATAGCTAAGTATTCAATTTCGCTTGTTAAACCACTGATTGCTTCTGCAGCAACTTTACCTTCGTAAGAAGCTTTATGAGCTAATGGCGGTCCTGCAATTACATCACCAATTGCAAAAATATTTTTAACTGATGTGCGAGCTTGTTTATCAGTACCAATTACACCGCGTTCGTTAATTTCAACACCGACATTTTCTAAGCCCATATCACGAGAGTTAGGGAAACGTCCAACTGTTACTAATACATAATCAGCTTCGATTTCTTTCATTTCTCCGTTTGTTTCGAATTTAACAGTCACGCCATCAGCAGTTTCTTCAACGCCTTTACCGAATGCTTTTGTTACGATATCAACATTGCCTTTTTTCTTTAATCCACGCTTAACAATTGAACTCATTGCTTTTTCGAAACCATTTAAGATTTCATCACCAGCTTCTAAAATTGTTACGTGAGTACCAAAGTTTGCATAAGCAGTACCTAATTCCATACCAATATAGCCGCCACCGATAACAACTAATTTTTTTGGAATTTCAGGTAAGTTTAAAGCACCTGTTGAGTCGATTACGCGTTTGCTCCATTTGAATCCAGGGATTTCGATTGGCGTTGAACCTGTTGCAATAATTGCATTATTAAAAGTATAAGTTTGAGCTGAATCTTCAGTGATTACACGTAAAGTGTTTGCATCATTAAAGTAAGCTTCCCCTTTGATAACTTCAACTTTGTTACCTTTTAATAAACCAGCTACTCCACCAGTTAATTTATTAACAACACTGCTTTTCCAAGCTTGCACTTTAGTAAAGTCAACCTTTACATTTTCAGCAGTGATACCGATATCTTCCGAATGCTTTGCAGTCTCATAACGGTGACCAGCAGTAATTAATGCTTTTGAAGGAATACAACCAACGTTTAAGCAAACTCCACCTAGGTTACCTTTTTCAATAACTGCTACTTTTTGTCCAAGTTGTGCTGCACGAATTGCTGCAACATATCCACCAGGACCAGCGCCGATAACGACCGTATCTAGTTCAATTGCGAAATCTCCTACTACCATTTATCTTACGCCTCCATTAATAATAATTCTGGATCATTTAATAATCGTTTAATGTGGTTTAAAGCGTTTTGAGCTGTTGCACCATCAATCATACGGTGGTCAAAGCTTAATGATAACGCTAATACTGGAGCAACTACGATTTCTCCGTTTAATACTACAGGTTTTTCAGCAATACGACCAATACCTAAAATAGCAACTTCAGGGTGATTGATTACAGGAGTGAACCATTGTCCACCAGCTGAACCGATATTAGAGATTGTGCATGTAGCACCTTTCATTTCTGCAGGAGCTAATTTACCATCACGAGCTTTTGTAGCTAATTCATTAATTTCAGCTGAAATTGAGAAGATCGCTTTACGATCAGCATCTTTAACAACTGGTACTAATAAACCTTTATCAGTATCTGCAGCAATACCAATGTTATAGTAATGCTTGTGGATGATTTCGCTAGTAGCATCATCGATTGATGTATTTAATGCTGGGAACTTACGTAATGCTGAAGTTAAAGCTTTCACAACATAAGGTAAGAATGTTAACTTAATACCTTGAGCAGCTGCAACTTCTTTATATTTTTTACGGCTAGCAACTAGTTTCGTTACATCTACTTCGTCCATTAGTGTTACGTGTGGAGCAGTATGTTTAGAGTTAACCATTGCTTTAGCAATTGCTTTACGAATTCCGCTCATTTTTTCACGAGTTTCAGGATATTGACCTTCTGGAATTGGCATTGCTTTTGGTGCTTCTTGTTCTGCAACTGGAGCTTCTTTAACAACTTCAACAGTAACTTCTGTTTGTGCTGCAGCAACTGGAGCTACTCCACCTAATAAGAATGCATCAACGTCTTTTTTAGTAACACGACCATTTTTAGCTGAACCTGGTACGATGCGTAGATCTACATTTTTCTCACGTGCATATTTACGTACAGATGGCATTGCAATTACATGAGCTTTTGGCTCAATTGCAGCAACTGGTGAAAGTGGCGCAGCATCTGTTTTAGGTTCGCTTTGCTCATAAGATTCTTGTACTTTTGCTTGAACAGCATCAGCAGCTTCTGGTACTGGAGTAGTAGCTGGAGCTTCTTCAGCATGTTGACCTTTGAACGCAATGTTTTCATAACCTGGAGCATCTAAACGTACTAAAACGTCGCCAACAACTGAAACAGTTCCTTCGCTAACTAAAACTTCTAACACTTTACCTTTAACAGGTGATGGAATTTCAACAACTGATTTATCGTTTTGAACTTCACAAATGATATCATCTTCATTTACTTCGTCGCCTGCTTTAATAAACCATTTTACAATTTCACCTTCGTGAATACCTTCACCGATATCTGGTAATCTAAATTCAAATAGACTTGCCACTGAGTTTGACACAGATTTCTACCTCCGAACAAAGTTAATATTTTTAAACATTCATCTATAATGTAAGAAAGGTATTGATGAATTCATCAAATACCTTTCCACTATTTTTGTTACATACTTATTAGAAGTTTAATACTTTTTGAATACCTTCAACTACATCTTTATGGTTTGGTAACCAAACAGTTTCCGCTTCTGAGAATGGGAATACAGTGTCAGCTGCCGTAATACGTACAACTGGCGCTTCTAATGAAAGGATACAACGATCATTTATTTCAGCCACTACATTTGCTGCAATACCAGCTTGTTTTTGTGCTTCTTGAACAACTACTGCACGGCCAGTTTTCTCAACTGATGCAACAATTGCAGCGATGTCTAATGGGTGTACAGTACGTAAGTCAACAACTTCAACTGAAACGCCATCTTTATCTAATTCTTCAGCTGCTTTTAATGCAGCGTGTACCATTGCACCGTAAGCAAATACAGAAACGTCTTTACCTTCACGTTTAACATCTGCTTTACCTAATTCGATAGTGTACTCACCTTCAGGTACATCTTCACGGAAAGAACGGTATAATTTCATGTGCTCTAAGTAGATAACTGGATCGTTATCACGAATAGAAGAAATTAAAAGACCTTTTGCATCTTTTGGTGTTGATGGAATAACTACTTTTAAACCAGGAGTTTGAGCCATTAGTCCTTCTAAACTATCCGCATGCATTTCAGGTGTGTGAACTCCTCCACCAAATGGAGAACGGAACGTAATTGGTGAAGTAAAACGACCACTAGTACGGTAACGCATACGAGCTGCTTGACTAGCAATTGAGTCGATAATTTCGAATAAAAATCCGAAGAATTGAATTTCAGCTACTGGGCGGAAGCCTTGAATTCCAAGACCGATTGCTAATCCACCGATTCCTGATTCAGCAAGTGGTGTATCAAAAATACGTTGCTCACCAAATTCTGCTTGTAAACCTTCAGTTGCACGGAATACACCACCGTTTACTCCAACGTCCTCACCGAATACTACTACAGTAGGATCATTTTTCATTTCAACGCGTAATGCATCTGTGATAGCTTGAATCATTGTCATTTGCGCCATGACTTACTTCGACTCCTTCTCTTTATAAATTGCATATTGCTCTTCTATATTACTTGTTTTTGTTTCGAACATATTTTCCATTAAATCAGTAACTTTTTGTTTTGGCTCTTGGTCAGCAAGTTTAATTGCATCTTTAATCGCTTCTTTTGCTTCTTCGATAATTGCATTTTCTTCTTCTTCAGTCCAAAGACCTTTTTTCTCTAAGAATTTACGGAAACGAACGATTGGATCTTTTGCTTCCCACTCATTCTCAGTATCTTTCGTACGGTAACGAGTAGGGTCATCACCAGCCATTGTATGTGGTCCATAACGGAATGTTAATGTTTCAATTAAAGTTGGCCCTTCACCATTGATTGCACGTTTACGAGCTTCTGATGTAGCTGCATAAACTGCTAATGGATCCATACCATCAACTTGAATACCAGCAATACCTACTGCAATTGCTTTTTGAGCAATTGTTTTAGCTTTTGATTGCTTAGAAACAGGAGTTGAGATTGCGTATCTGTTATTTTGAACAACGAAGATCGCAGGCGCATTGTAAGCACCAGCAAAGTTCATCCCTTCGTAGAAATCACCTTGAGAAGCACCACCGTCACCTGTATATGTAATGGCAACAGATTTTTGTCCCTTTAACTTCATACCAAGTGCAACACCTGCAGCTTGAATAATTTGTGCTCCAATAATAATTTGTGGGAACAATGTATTTACATCTTCAGGAATTTGACTTCCTACAAAATGTCCACGTGACCATAAAAATGCTTTATATAATGGGAAACCGTGCCAAAGCATTTGAGGTACATCACGGTAACCAGGTAAGATAAAGTCTTCTTTTTCAAGAGCAAAATGACTCGCTAATTGTGAAGCTTCTTGACCAGCTGTTGGAGCATAGAAACCTAAGCGACCTTGTCTATTTAATGAAATTGAGCGTTGATCAAGAACACGTGTCCATACCATACGCTTCATTAATTCTTTTAATTGCTCGTCAGTTAATTCAGGCATTGCTGCTTCATTAACGATTTCGCCCTCTTCGTTTAAAATTTGAAGAGTTCCTACTGAATCACCAAATTGAAGCATTTGGTCCATTAATTCAGAAACAGTTTGTTTATTCTTCATTTCTGTTTTTTCCTTTCCTTCTACCTTCTTAGTAGTAGTTGCCACTAAACCCACACCCTTCTTTAATTATGGAGGCTATCATTTATTAACAATATCCACTTTAGTATTTTAGATAGTAATTATAAGTTGTTCTTAGATGATTTCACTTACAATTAAAAACTGTACTTATTATTATAGTGTATTACATTAGTACAACGTTCAATACTAGTACAGTTTATCGCACGTTCACAAACTCGTCAAATATTTTGTTGTATTATTTAATACATGTTTTCATGAAAAAAATATCGTTCTAATTTTAATCTGTATCACCCATGAAACACCTATCTGTTATACAATAATCGAACATCCCATTAATTATACTTCAATAGCGAATTTCTGTGATTTTTTTGACGTGAAGTAAAGCTGTACTACAACGACTTTTATTGATAGACCCTACTAAAATTTACCTATTTTCCATATTTTTCATAAATATCTTTTTTTTGTTCATTTAATTTTTGAGTATAAAGATTTAGTTGATCATTTATTTTTATGACATCTTTATAAACAACGTTTGTGTTCTTTGTCTTATTCTTAACATTCTTCAATTCAACTTTTTTCTGAGATAGTAAATTGTAGATTGTAAGGTCTATTTTAATTGCTTCCTGATATTTCTTATTTAATTGATCATACTTTGTCGTTCTTTTTTTCCAAGTGAGTATGAACTCATTCACATCTTTTCGAAACTCTGCATCTTTTGTTTCAATGTTTATTGTTTGAAGTTCTTCAATTTTTATGTCTATCTTGTGAATTAATTTTGATTCCTCAGCGATCATTCCTTTTCTCTCATTTAATAATCTGATAGCTTTTTTGGCAGTAGTTTGCCTTTTATCAATTTCATTTACTTTGAATGAAAATATCTTTTCGTAACATTCTAGTTCTTGGATTTCTAATTCTTGAATTTGCTCACCAGCTTTGAAGAATTTTTGTTCCATGGCTGTAATTTGATTTAATTTTTCAATAACAGAATCCATTTGTTTAGCTTGTGATTGACACGCTGTGTTCACTAAAAGGAGAACTGAAAAAACCATTAAATAAGTCATTATTTTTTTATACATGATTTTCACCTGAATTTTTTTTGTATTATGTTCATCATGCATCTTTTCTGACTTTTTATGCGTATTCAAAATAAACATAGTCACATACCCACACACTTTAGCTCCTTTTTCATATTTTGTAGTATCCGCTACTGGCGGAAACACCCTTAAAAGGAGGTTATATTATGTACGGTTACGGAGGATATGGTAAAGGCGGTATTGGCCCTGGATATGGCGGTTGTGGTTGCGGAAGTGGTTTCGCATTAATCGTTGTTCTATTCATTTTATTAATCATCGTTGGTGCGGCATTCATTTGCTAATTTTTTAGTTTCATCGCTAAAACACTCTATATTTATGTATAACCACAAACTTTAGGAGCGAATGTTTTTATTCGCTCCTTTTCAATTTCATTAGGACTTCGCTTTACTGACAATTTCATGAAGATTTGTTAGACTATTATTACTAATAAAAATTACATATAATTTAATATGAAGCAATGTAAGGAGTGAGATTGTTTGATTACAATGAAAGATATTATCCGTGAAGGTGACCCTAGATTAAGGGAAGTATCAGCGGAAGTAAATATTCCGCCAAGTTTGGAAGATATCAACTTAGCAAATTCTTTATTGGAATATGTTATTAATAGTCAAGATCCTGAAATATCGAAAGAATACAGTTTACGTTCAGGAATTGGTTTAGCTGCACCCCAAATTGGCATTTTAAAAAGAGCGATAGGTGTACACGTAACTGATTTACAAGGTAATTTATTCAGTTATGCTTTATTGAACCCTAAAATTATTAGTCATTCTGTTGAGGAAGTATATTTATCTGCTGGAGAAGGTTGCTTATCAGTTGACCGTGATGTTGAAGGGTATGTTCCGCGATACGCTAGGATTACTGTTACAGGTTTTGATACAAGAGTAGGCGAAGTAAAAATTCGATTAAAGGGATTACCTGCAATTTGCTTTCAACATGAAATTGATCACTTAAATGGCATTATGTTTTATGATCGTATCAATAAAAATAATCCTTTTTCTGCGCCTGAAGGGGCCGCTCCATTGGAAAGAAACTAATTTAGATAAACTAAAAAAGCAGAAATCGCACAGGCGAATTCTGCTTTTTTTATTTATAGTAATCCAGCCCACTTTAATCCTTTTAATATGCCATCTTCTTCTACACTAGAAGTAATATAATTAGCTAGTTTTTTTAGGGGTTCAACTGCATTCCCCATTGCTATACCAGTACCTACACTCTCAATCATTTCTAAATCATTTAATCCATCACCGAATGCAAATACATTCTTCATTTCAATTCCTAAATGGTTAACCATTTGCTGTATACCATTTGCCTTCGATCCACCAATCGGTAATACATCTGAAGAAAAATCATGCCAACGAATAAAATTAAATTGTTCGAATCCATTCGTTAAATTTGTCTCCTCATGTTCCTCACAGAAAAGTAGAACCTGGTAAATATCACGACCTAGATAAAAATCACTTTGTACTTCTGGATGATTCATCTTTATTGAAGTCATTGCTTCTAGAATATGAGGATGTGCATCTATGGAAGCTTTCATCGTTTCATTATTTAAATAAACAAGAGGGATATTTAATTCATTAGCTTTTTCAGTAAATAGGTGAAGTTGGTCTGAATGTAATGCATGTTTATGAATTGTTTCCCCTTCAAATTCTGCATACTGACCGTTTAAACTGACAAAACTACTTATGTTTAATTCTTCTCTTAACTCTTGAAACATAAAAGGCGCTCTTCCAGTTGCAATTGCTACATGAACATCTTTATTTTGGAGCTCGAAAATTGCCTCTTTTGTGCTCTTTGGAATTTGTTTATCATGATTTAAAATTGTGCCATCTATATCAAAAAATACGATTGGTTTTGACATATTTTTCTCTCCTTACTTATGAAGCCGCATTTGCATTTTTGTTTTTGATCTTCGCAGTTTTCTTACTATTTGTAATAAACACGCCTAATAATACAATTAGTAATCCAACAACCATCTTAATTGTTAATGGTTCATGTAAAAAGAAGAATCCCCAGATAGACGCAAAAACTGGAACAATATAAGTTACCATTGTCGCAAACTCTGCACTACCCTCTTTAACCATATAATAAAATAATAAATATGCCAAGCCTGAACACAGTACGCCAAGACCTAGAGTTCCACCGAATACTTCAATGTTTACAAACGGTTCAACTGTACCCTTCCCAGCAATTACCATATAAATAAATCCGAAAACGGCTGAAATACCAAGTGTTAAAAATGACACGATTAAAACATCTATTTTTTGAAGATATTTTTTTGTTAAATGTGAACCAAGCCCGTAACAAAAAGTAACAAAAATCATTAATAAAGAATAATATATATTATTGGAAAAGATTGTTGATAGTTTGATATTCATCATAATCATTAATCCAATAATCCCTACGAAAAGTCCAATCCATTGTTTTGAAACAATTTTTTGCGAGAAGAAAAAAATCCCAATAACCAGAGTTGCTATAGGTGTGAATGCATTTAGGATTGCTGCTTCATTACTTTGAAGATGCGTTTCACTGAAAGATAGAAATAACCATGGTACCGCATGATTAAAAAGCGATATTGTAATGAGCAAGCCCATTTTAGGTAGATTTTTTAAATCAATCTTTACTTTTTTAATTAGCATGATGATTAATAAGGTGATTGCACCGAAAAAACATCGATAAAATACGATCCCCTCTGGGCTAATATCATTTAATAATAGCTTAATAAACAAAAATGAAGTACTCCAAATAATACTTAGTAAAAATAAGGCGACATATAATTTCTTCACAGCATTCTCTCCTTAAAATGTTAGATAACCTTTATTTTATCTTCTTTTTCCTCTATATTGTATGAAAATGTTCTTTCGTTAAATACTATACATAATTTATCCAATGACCGTGTTCGTTACATACGAGTTTAATTTCGAGTAATGGAGGCAAAACTAATGTTAAAGAGACTTAGAAATAAATTAAAAAAACGGCTAAAACAATTGTTAAAAAAGAAGAAATATATCTCTATAATTTCAAATAAATTTTTAAAATGAGCCTAATTTAGGCAATATGCAATAAAAAGAATGAAAATATAATGGAAATCCCTTATAATATTGAGAAGATAGAGAATTGACAAGGAGAGATTTAAATGATTTTTAAAGTATACTATCAGGAAGTGCTTTTAGAAGCGCCTGTAAGAGAGAAAACAAAGACGGTTTATGTTGAAGCAGATAGTGAAAGAGAAGTTCGTGCGAAATTATTACCTTTCAATTATAATGTTGAGCTTGTTCAAGCTTTAACCGGTGCTCATCTTGAATTTGAAAAACAAAGTGAAAACTTTAAAGTTTTGGAGTTAGTGTAAACTTATGAAATTTCTTAAAAATGATCAAGCTGCCGTATTCGCACTAGGTGGCTTAGGGGAAATTGGAAAAAATACATACGCAGTACAATACCAAGATGAAATTATATTAATCGATGCCGGCATCAAGTTCCCTGAAGATGAGCTATTAGGGATAGACTATGTAATTCCTGATTATTCCTATTTAGTTCGAAATGAGGAAAAAATTAAAGGTTTATTTATCACTCACGGACACGAAGATCACATTGGTGGTATTCCATATTTATTAAGAGAATTAAATATTCCAATTTATGGTGGTAAACTTGCTCTAGCTTTAATCAAAAATAAACTTGAAGAGCATGGTTTATTACGTAAAGCTAAGTTAATAGAAATTAAAGAAGATGACATCATTAAATTTAGAAAAACTAGTGTTACGTTTTACCGTACTACACATAGTATTCCTGATTGCTATGGTATTGTCGTTAAAACTCCTCAAGGACAAGTTGTTCATACTGGAGATTTTAAATTTGATTTCACACCAGTTGGAGATTCAGCTAATTTAACAAAGATGGCTGAAATCGGAAAAGATGGTGTTTTATGCTTACTTTCTGATAGTACAAACAGTGAGGTTTCTCACTTCACGATGTCTGAACGCAAAGTTGGTGACACGATCAATGAAATTTTCCGTAAGGTTGATGGTCGTATCATTTTTGCTACTTTCGCTTCAAACATCCACCGACTTCAACAAGTTGTTGAGGCTGCAATTGCTACAGGTCGTAAAATTGCAGTTTTCGGACGTAGCATGGAAGCTAACATAGATATCGGTCATGACTTAGGCTATATCAAATGTCCAAAAGATACTTTTATTGATGCACAGCAAATCAATCGAATTCCTGCGAATCAAATTGTTATCTTGTGTACTGGTAGCCAGGGTGAACCAATGGCAGCACTATCTAGAATTGCAAACGGTACACATCGTCAAATTCAAATTATTCCTGGTGATACAGTTGTATTCTCATCTTCACCAATCCCAGGTAACACAATGAGCGTAAACCGTACAATTAATCTTCTATACCGCGCAGGTGCTGAAGTAATCCACGGTTCTTTAAATGATATTCACACAAGTGGTCATGGTGGACAAGAAGAACAAAAGCTTATGCTTCGTTTAATGAAACCAAAATACTTCATGCCAATCCATGGTGAGTATAGAATGCAACGTATGCATGCTAAACTAGCAATGGACTGTGGTGTACCAGAAGAAAATTGTTTTATCATGGATAACGGTGAAGTATTAGCCCTGCGTTCTGATGAAGCTATGGTTGCTGGTAAAGTACCTTCAGGCAACGTGTATATTGATGGAAGCGGAATTGGTGATATCGGAAATATCGTTTTACGCGACAGAAGAATCCTTTCTGAGGAAGGTCTTGTTATTGTTGTAGTAAGCATTGATATGAAAGAATTTAAAATTTCTGCTGGACCTGATATTATTTCACGTGGTTTTGTCTATATGAGAGAAAGTGGCGATTTAATCAATGAAGCACAAGCAATGATTTCTGCTCATTTAAATAAAATAATGGATCGCAAAACATCACAATGGTCTGAAATTAAAAACGAAATTACAGACACATTATCTCCATTCCTTTACGAAAAAACAAAGCGTAAACCAATGATACTTCCAATTATTATGGAAGTATAAATCATATAAGTATATACGAAATGGCAACTAATTAATCGATTAATTAGTTGCCATTTTTTATATCAACATACTTTTGTGGTTGTAGCTTCTAGCTTAGGCCACCCATTCAGAAGCTCTGCTCTTGCTCCTGAATACTTGGATCCTGTTGTGGATATTAACACAGTGATTTTATTGATATATAAAATAAAAAAGGGCTCAAGTCATATTGACTGATGAGCCCCCTTTATCGTGCCTATTTAATAATTTAAAGTGTAATTCAAATCGTTTACGTACTCCTTTTAAAAAGAACCGTAAGCTCTATTTCATTTCTCAGATACATTATTTTTATCATGATTTTTTAAATATAGTTTCATAAACAACGGTTTATTCATCATTAATAAGATAAAATAAATTGTAATGATCAATAGAAATAACACAAAGAAAACAATTAATATGAATGCCAAACTACTCTTTGCAAAACTTGTTTCAATTCTAAGATATGGATAAAGTATAAAAGGCATATGACTGACTCCGTATCCAAAAAACGCAAAGAAATATTGCATCAACACTAATATAAACGCTAAACCATATCGCTTTCTTTTTATAATGAATGTAATGGCGATCCCAAAGCAAATCAGTGAAACTAAGAAATATTCCCAAACATTGTGCATTCTTTCAAAGTGAACACTATTATGTAGCTTCATAGATGCAAATACGATGATACTTGAAAAGATTGTTGGTATCGACCATACAAGAACGTATTTCCTTAATTTTATTTCGGACTCAGAATCGTTTACTAGTTTTGCAGAGTAAATTAAAAACATCGCACTGATAAACAATACCGAACATACTGCAAGTAGCATAACCGATAAAGAATAAAAGTTCGTAATTAGTTTTATTGGATAGAATCGTATATCTGTGCCATTTTCTATAATAAAACCGCCTTCAGATATTGTTAGAACCGTAGATAAAGTAACTGGTATTAACAAGCTCGTTGCTCCGTATAACAACAAGAAATACTGGCTTTTTTTCCCACTGTATTGTTGAAACGTATAAAACGATCCCCTGATTGCTAATAAAATCATTGCGACACTTCCAGGTACTAATAGAGGCACCCCATAATAATATGCAACTCGAGGAAATATACCTACTACACCTACAAAGAAGAAAATAAAAAATAAAGTAGCCAATTCCCAGATAGATGATAAATGTCGATTGATCAATCCAATCAACTTAGGCTCTTCTTTTCTTGAAATAGCGTAAAACGCGTAAAATCCTGCGCCAAAATCAATAGAAGCAATAATCATGTAGGCATATAAAAACAACCATAATATAAAAATTGCGATCGTTTGTATTTCCAAAACATTTCCTCCTAAAAAACATCCACGATATAATCGTTATTCACTTTATTATACCGATAAAAGAGAATTACATCTATTTATTATTAAATTTTATAAGGTCAGTTCCATTGAATCTTAAAGAGAATCGAATACTTTTCATAAAAAAAAGAGACTTATTAAAGTCTCTTTACCTTATTTATTCAACTTTAGCCGCTTCGTCTAATACACGGTTAACACGTTTTTCTAGCATCGGCATTCCACCTTCACCAGCTTGGAAATGTCTTAACGCACCAGTTTTATCAAACACATAATAAGATGGAACATATTTATTTTCAAATGCGTCCGTAATTGTATGTTGATTATCTACTAAAATTGTTTGTGTAATCCCATGTTCTTCTGCAACTTCTTTAATTTTATCAAGATCTAAATCGTCTTCAGATCTTGGCATGTGTACACTAACAACATTTAAACGGTCTTTATATTCATCACGGAATGCGTTAATATTTGGCATAGCTACCTTACATAAGTGGCAACTTACTGACCAAAAATGAATAAGTGTTGGTTGTTGACCGATTAAATCCTCTTTTTGAACCTCTTTATTTAATACTGCTGTGGCACCGTTTAATTCTGGCATTGGTGAGCGTAATCTCATCTATTCTTCCTCCTGACTAAAATGTAACAAACCTAAGTATAGCCCTAGGCTTGTCCGGGGCAGAGCTAGTTACCTGCACTGTTCTTCTTATGTATTGAAAAGGCCTAACAATATGTTAGACCTTTTCATTTGTATTACATTATGAATTGATTATAGAGTTGCTTGACCTGGTTTCCAGTTAGCTGGGCAAAGACCACCAGTTTGTAAAGCTTGAAGTACACGTAATACTTCATCAACTTCACGACCAATGTTGTTATGGTGAACTACTTGGTACATTAATTCGCCTTCTGGGCTAATGATAAATAATCCACGTAATGCGATACCTTCTTCTTCAATTAAAACGCCATAGTCACGAGAAATAACGTGGTTTGTATCAGCGCCTAATGCGTATCTTAATTGACCTAAGCCGTTTTCTTTACGGTCTGTGTTAATCCAAGCTAAGTGAGTGTGGATTGTATCAGTAGATACACCAACAACCTCAGCATCTAAATCTTCAAACTCATCATAACGATCAGAAATTGCAATGATTTCTGTTGGACATACAAATGTGAAATCCATTGGATAGAAGTATAATACTGTCCATTTATCGTTTTTCATATTCTCTTCTAAACTTACTTTACCAAATTCTTTATTTGGTAATACTGCTTCCATTTCAAAGCGTGGAGCTTGTTTCCCTACTAAACGTTCTGCCATTATATTTACCTCCAATAATTTATGTAGTTAATAATCATACAAATGATATTATATTAAACTACCTTTTTAAAGTCAATATTTAATAATAATAATTATTAAATGAAAACTATTTTCAAGCTTTTTTACTAATGAAATCAGAGATAAATTGAATCATGAGTGGAATGACATTTTCATCTGGGTTTAACTTTTGATGATGTAATCCGAACTTAGAATCAACACCAATCCAAAACATCATCCCTGGAATCTCTTTTGTCATATAACCAAAATCTTCTCCAGTCATTGCTACATTACATTCAACTGCTTGAATGCCGTCATATTGTCTCACAAAATCGAAAAATTCATTCGTAATCGATTCATCATTTATGACGCCATAGTAATTACTTCCAAAATCTACTTCTATTTTACACTGAAAGCTCTCTTGAAATCCATTGACAAGACTTTGAATTCGCTCTTTTAATTTTTTCATTGCTTCTTCACTTAAAGCTCTCATTGTTCCTTCAATTCTCACATGATCTGCAATCACATTTTGAACGGTACCACCTGTTATTTTACCAATCGTAATAACGGCACTATCTAATGGATTCACATTTCTTGAAACGATTGATTGTATTTGAGTAATAAAATGACTTGACGCAACAATCATATCATTTGTTAAATGTGGAAATGCAGCATGTCCACTCAATCCATGAAAGTCAATAAATAGTTCAGAAGTATGTGCAAATAACATGCCCGGTCTTGTGGCAATCGTGCCAACTGGATACTCCGGTGCGATATGTAAGCCATAAATACGATCCGGCTTAAATGAAGTAAATTCTTCACTTTTTAGTAATGGTTCAGCTCCACCAGGACCTTCTTCTGCAGGCTGGAAAATAAACACTACATCATCATGAATCGGATGATTAACTAAATTCGTTAAAACACCTAAAGCAATACTCATATGTACGTCATGTCCACATGCGTGCATTCTACCTTCATGTGTAGAAGCATACGGCAATCCCGTTGCTTCATTCATTGGCAAACCATCAATATCAGTTCTATAGCCAATTGTCTTACTTGGATTTGTCCCTTTGATTCTGACAAATATACCAGTTCTCCAGGTTTGAATGATCATCCGCTCTTGGTTTAGCGTTGATAAATATTCAAGCAAATAGCTTTGAGTTTTAAATTCTTGAAACCCTAATTCAGGAATTAGATGTAAATCTCTTCTTATTTTTACGAATGTTTCCATTTACAACACCTCCGAAAAAAAGCGTAGAATCATAATTCTACGCTTTATCCAACTTACAAGATAACCTTATTGATTTAAATTACGTAAAGCTTGAATGATTTCAGTTTTTGAAATCGTTTTATCGTCTATATCTTTAATTTTTCTAGCTGGAACTCCTGCAACTACAGTATATGGCGCAACATCTTCTGTTACAATAGCGCCAGCAGCTACTACAGCGCCTTCTCCAACTCTAATACCTTCTAATACAACGGCATTTGCACCGATTAAAACATTGTCCTCAAGGATAACTGGGTTAGCTGAAGGTGGCTCAATAACGCCTGCTAAAACAGCGCCTGCCCCAACGTGACAGTTTTTACCTGTTGTTGCACGTCCTCCAAGCACTGCATTCATATCAATCATTGTTCCTTCTCCAATAACAGCTCCAATGTTAATAACAGCACCCATCATAATAACTGCATTATCTCCAATTACTACTTGGTCACGAATAAATGCACCTGGCTCGATACGAGCTTTGATTCCTTTTAAATCTAATAAAGGAATTGCTGAGTTACGACGATCTGATTCAACTACATAATCTTCTATGTATTCTTTTTGCCCTTCAAGAATAACTTTTACATCATCCCACTCACCGAATAATACGCCTGAATTTTGAGAAATAAAAGCTTGTACTGATTCAGAAATTGTAAGCTTGTCTAATTGACCTTTTACATAAACCTTTACAGGTGTTTTTTTTGTACTATTAGAAATAAAAGCAATAATTTCGTTTGCATCCATTAATTTCATTTTGTTGCCTCCTTAAGAATCTCAATAAGATTACTCTATCAAAACTAGTATCTAACAAGCAAGATTTTGTGAACGTATCTTCAAATTTTTTTTCGGATTGACTCTATAAACCCTTCAACCTGTTTTAATTTCATTGCATCTCTATTATATAGTAAGTATGTATCTCTAAATAAAGGAGTATGTTCCTTTGTATATAAAGGAGTTTTGATAATATTTTCGTCAAACACATCATGTAAGACTGTAGAAGGTAAAATTGCAAACCCTAAACCGTTTAAGACGAATTGTTTACACGTTTCAATTTGGTCAACAACTATTTCATGCTTAGGTAAGGAGTTGAAATGTTCATACCACCAAGATTGAATTAATTGATAGTAATTAGAATTACTCTTAAACTGAATAAATGGTCGCTCGATTTCTTTATAATCTCTTAATTCATGTTTTTTTGTATCTACCAACAATAGTTCATCTGAAAATAGCAATTCTTTTTCACCAAACCAATTTTGATTTCCCCTTACAATTGCAAGATGGACCTCATTTTCATATAAACGATTCGTAATCTCACTACTCCAACCTGTAAATAGTGAAACTTGGACGTCTGGGTATTGTGATACATATCGTTTTAATACTGGCGGTAACCAATACTGCGCTACAACTGAAGAAACTGCAATCTTTAATGTGCCGGAGATATCTGATTTTAATATTTGAAGTTGTTCTAGCATATTTTGATATGTTTCTTCCATTCTCTTAGCATAGTTTAATATTATTTCTCCAGACGCAGTAATAATCAAACCTTTTTGGGAACGAATAAACAGTTCACTTCCCATCTGTTTCTCTAAATTTTGTAGTCTCTGACTTAGAGCAGGTTGTGAAACAAATAATCGTTCTGCCGCTTTTCTCATATTCTTTTCTTCTGCTAAAGTAATCATTAAACGAATATCATCAATTTGCATTGTTCACCTCGAACTAGAAACATGATAAAAAAAGTAAGTCAATCATTGATGACCTACTTTTTTTGACTTTATTGTTTATTATATCTTCTTATGTTTTTGCTTAATTGTTTCAATATGACTCTTCTAGTTAAAATACCTTCAAATGTATTCTCTTTGTCTACTACACATACAAATGGGTGATCAATAACTAGCTCTAACCCTTTTGCAATCGTATCGGTTGTATATAATAGCGGGATTTCTTTACCCATTACTTCCTCTACTTTCATCTCACTTAAACGTTCAAACTCTATTCTCTCTAATCCCAAAATACCATCTAAAATCATCGCTGTGCTAACTAATCCTTGTAATTGAAATTTTGGATTTAATACAGGAATCGAAGAGTATCCTGATTTTGTCAGCACTAATAAGGCATGCTCTAAGCTGTTTCCTATTTGAACATGCGCAACTTTTTCACTAGATATGATAACTTCCTCAACTTTATGTTCAAAAAATTGTTGTCCATCAATACTAATCAAATGATCGTCCCCCTATTTTAAAAGCACCAAGTACTTTTCTTATCTTCCATAAACAGAAAGAATTTAGTCATTTTATTGACTTGTTAATCATTGAAAATCTCAACTTAACGAAATAGAGATAAACGTCCTAAACTAATCATCCAAACGATTACATCATTTTTACATTCTAGGACACTGATTAACTAGTCCCAAATACTATCATATCAGAATTAAAGGCGCATTCCAATGCACTAGGAATACAATAAAAATTAACGGCTGTATTCGTATCTAGTGTTACTTTTTAGAAGGCTTTAGTTGATGACTAATCGTTTCAAACAACAAACTATAAACTTTTTTATATAAGGTCAAATAAAAAAACGTATCGATAAACATAAGATTTATCGATACGTTTAATTCTATGATAATTCATAAACCCAAATCCCTAAGTTTTTGATACAAATGAGTAAGTCTCTCATATTGATCATCACCAGCATCCATTAGTCCATTTTCTATATCAGTAATTTGAGAAGAAATTAATTCAATCGCATAATTTTGCTTCATTACAGTATCAACTAATAAATTTAACTCGTCCTCTGTGAAATGTTGTTCACTTTGCATTCATCAATCCCTCCTAATTTTCATTTTAATCAATGTTTATTCATCTTAAACTTATTATTTTGTAAATTTATTAGCATAACTAAAAGCTGTATATGAATCTGGTTTGATCTTTGGAATAATCCCCATGGCACTAACTTTTGACGTCATTTCTTGTATAAATTCTTTTGTAAGTCCCGTGGTACCTATGTCTAGATGAATTTCAAAACTAAAGTTATTTGAGTTAGCATTTTCATGGAGTGGACTAAATATTTTTTCTAAATGAAAAGGAGTTAGTAGAAATGCAATTTCTTGGCTATACATTGTTTCAAGAAATATCTTTTCTTTTAAATTTCTAATTTTCCTTTGATGCCAACAAGTATGTAAGCACCCCCACGCCCCATTACCAACTCTGTGTAAATGTAAGGCTGTGATAAATTTTGTTCCATTACTATGAACCTGTGAATCGGTTCCAATCGAAAGGCGGTATTGTTTATTTGGATCACATTTTACAAAATGATATAGCCTGGAAACAACTTGATCAAAACTTAGGTTTCTTTCACTAACATTATAAAATCTATACTGATCTTCATTCACAATCATAACCTCCCTTTTTCATGATCAATACATAATAATGTATTCAACTTGAAGTGGGATTAGCACGACCTATCTATTTCAATATGTTTTACAACAAAAAAAACAAGCTTTCGCTTGTTTTTTCATGACAATTATTAAGAAATCAGTTCATATATTTCAATCGCCAGCATATCGATGTTATCGTATGGAAACGTTTGTGGTTTTTCACCTTGTCTAAATACTTCTAATTCAAAAGCATTTTTCTCTGAATACTTTACACTACATTTTCTTTCGCCATTAACTTCAAAATATCTCTGTGCAACTTCACCGTTCGTTGATTGTTGAATTAAGCTTTCTAAGCGTTCTAAAATTCCTGATAATAAAGACATATTAGAACTCCTTTCTACCATGTGTCATTCCCTAAATATAGGTTATACTTTCTTACAATTTCTATCCAAAAATTTTACAATAGATATTAGTTATGTAAGTGTCCACTAATAAGGATACTTGTATTTGTAAATAAATACAAGCTTAAAGTTAAATGATTCACACAGTGATAAAACAAAATTCTTTATATCTTCCAATTTTATATGTAATATTAAGATTAAATTAAATTATTTAAGTAAAAATAACTTTAAAAGGATGTAAGTTATATGCAAATTGAATTATTTACTCAAGATGGCTG
>NZ_JBALMS010000015.1:0-681 GCF_036962205.1 Bacillus sp. JJ664
TATTACTGTAATAAAAAATACACTAACAATTAATTTGTTAGTGTATTTTTTTGTTCCTTTAATAACTTAAATAAGCCTAGAACATCTTTTTGAACATTTTGTGTAACTTGATTTAGACTTTGACCTTCACTATTTGACAATTCTTTTTCTATATTTTGTAAATGTTTTAACCCTGTCAGTAATTGTTTATTTTTAATTAGTTCTTTTTGATTATTTAAGATTAATAACGTAGAGTTAATTTGCTCTAACTGCTTTTCATTATTAAAATTACTGCTTGTTAAGTAAGATAAAATAAATGCAAAAGTCTCGATTTCAGCTTTATACATCTCTACTGACTGTTTTGGACCTGCATATGCTCCTCCACCAATCGATTCTTCCTTTAAATAAGCATTATCTAGTTTTTTCTTAACCTCATCTTTAAGGAATGTACTTTCTTTTCCACTCAATGCGATCACTACGAAATAAGCATCATTTTTTTCATAAATAACTGCTTCGTAACCCTGCTCAGCTATTTCATCTACATTTTTCTGAGCAGAATCCATATTTTTAAACATACCAACTTGTGCTAAATCAAAGGAAATGGCAGGAATATTCATCTTAACTTGTGTCGGAGCGACTGTGACTACGTCTGGACTTTGTTGTTCTGATTTAGATTGTTTAAATATACTTAAAAATACAAAT
>NZ_JBALMS010000015.1:757-22784 GCF_036962205.1 Bacillus sp. JJ664
TTTTTTCTTTTTTCATTTTGGGCGGCTTTTTCTTGGCATGCTTTTTCTTTTTCACATCATCTAAGACGATTACTTTTTTCCCTAACCCGTCAGGTGTAGGAAGTACCCATTGAAATTCTGTTTTTTCTTCTACTTTTTCATGAGGATTCACAACATCTTCTTCATATTCTTTTTCCTCTCCGTTTATTTTAATCGATATTTTTGAGGACTTGTCCATTTGAATCCTCCTAATATTTTATTTTATAACGTAACAGAATACTAACATACAAAATCAAAAAAACTAGCCGACATTTGTCGAGAACAATGATGTATCGCTCAACAAATTTCGCTTAAACTTTTATAAAAAAAAAGAAACTGTCTCTCATGAGAAGCAGTTTCTACTTACTATATAATGCTACTTTATTTCTTCCAGCATTTTTTGCATCTGAATACATCGCACGATCCGCACAACGAATTAAATCAGTTGGCTCACTCGCAACATTCGGCGCAATTGCAGCACCGATACTTGCTGTTATCGTTAATTTTATTTTTTGATTTTCATTTTTCATATGATCAGTTACTTGAAAAGGAATATTCTCTAGGCTTGTCCTAATTTCTTCAGCGATTAAGAATGTTTCGTTCTCATCATAATTAACAAGTAGTACAGAAAATTCTTCGCCACCAAAACGAGCAACAATTCCTTTTTTTTGGACTATACTTTTAATTCTTTGTGCAACCTCATATAAAACTTCATTTCCAGCTTGATGCCCATAATGATCATTTACTCTTTTAAAATGATCTAAATCCATTAATAACAAAGATATAGATTTGATTTCAAAAGTCTTTAAACGGACAAATTCGCTTTTGATCAATGCTTCTAGATATTGAAAATTATATAACCCAGTCAAAGAATCTGTTTCACTTTTCATTTTTGTTTCTAAATAAAAACGCGCATTTTCAATTGCAATTGCAAGGTATAATGCTAGGATTTCAACCATCACAACTTGATATCGTTTGTAAGCATTTTTTTGTTCAGAAGCAAGCGTTAGCACACCAATCACTTGCTTATTTTTAATAATGGGGATTGAAAGTAAACTTTCTGCATTAATATATTTCTTATGGTCATTTGTGAACCATTGTGATCTTCGGTTAAAAATAAATTCTTTTTTCTCAGAGAACACTTTTTCAGTTATAGACCCTTCAAATGAATGATTGATGTTGGGTTTACTAGAATCTTTTTCTTCAGCATTTTGAAAAAAACGTTTTAATTTTAATTGATCATCATTCATTAAATATAACGTTCCATAAGTTACTGGAATTAGATTTGTTAATTGATCGAAAAACTCATCTATAACATTATCTTCTTCCATTCTTTGCGTCATTTTTTGGCTAATATTCATCGTTTGTTTTAAATATTTATTCATATTTAAAGCTGATGATAAAGAATTAAGTATGATCATTAAAATAATATAATAAATTGCGATATAAAATAATGTTAAATAACCTTTTGTGTCTAACATTAAATATAAGCTGATACCAATAGGGTACATTAGTAAGCTGATGAAAAGATCCCATCTAAACTCTCGATTAAACATTTTCGCATCTTTTTTAAATAACTTTACGGTGATTATATATAAAATGAGTTGATTGATCCAAAAAGATACTAATGTATAAATCAATAGTGGAACTAAATTATTAATCATTTCGGTTGTTCCACTAAAACCAATTGTTCCACCAAATAGTTTATAAAATATCGCACTTCCAACGGAACATATAGCAAACATTAAGGAATTAAGAGGCATTCGATATAATGTTTTCCTTGTGAGACTTAATCTTATATATAGAAATGCATATCCCATTTGGGTTATTAGTAATTCTGCAAAGAGTCCATACTTTAAAAAAACTAATATTGAAATACCTAATATAAATGAAAAAGTAGCATCATTTATTTGTATTGGCATATTTGCAACTACTAAAAATAAGCAAAAGATGATAAAAAAGCTAGCTTTTTCTATTTGACCAAGAGGACTAACCACGTGAGCATAATAAAAAATGATTGGCATTAGGACTGCCCAAGAAATCCAAATTAGTCTATTATTATGCTTACTAATCATGATTAGTTTACCCTCCTTACGAATTTTTCTAATAGTGTTTATTCACTAAATATTTTCTCACATCTGAGATAAAATATAAAGAACCAGTTAGTAATAAAATCCCATTTTTTTGAATTTTTTTAACATTTTTCTCAATTGCTTCGTTAAAATTTATTTCATAGTCTACATTTAATGTTTCCGCGGTATGAATTAATTCTTCATGTGACATTGCTCTGGGAAAATCAAAAGTTGTTATGATGATATTCTTTGTTATATTTTGTAGTAATTGCACCATTTCAATTACATCTTTATCTTTTAGAGCAGAAAAAACAATTGTAATGTCATGTTGATTGAAATGAGAATTGATCGATTGAACAAGACTTTGTATTCCTTCTATATTATGGGCACCATCAATTATTATCATCGGTTCTGCAGAAATTTTTTCTAGTCTACCTTCCCTAAATGCTTTTTTCAGACCTAACTTTAAATTATTTTCAGTTACTTGAAAACCGTATGTATCAGTTAGTAATTCTATTGCCATAATTGCGCATGACGCATTCCTAATTTGATGTTGACCAAGCATTGAAATTTCTATTTGTTCAAATTTGTTTTGTTGACTAACAAAGTTAAAGCGTTCAAAATCCAGACCTTTCATATCGATTGCTTTAAACTGTTTATCAAATTCATAGAGTGTTGACTCATTCTTTATCGCCATTTTTTGAATAATGTTAAGAGCTTCCTCTTTTAATTCAGCCGTAATCGTTGGAATACCTTTTTTAATAATTCCAGCTTTTTGTACAGTAATCTCCTCTATTGTATCGCCAAGAATTTGATGATGGTCATGTCCAATGCTCGTAATGATACTAATTAGTGGTGTTATGACATTCGTACAATCCTCTAGTCCACCTAAACCTACTTCTACTAGAAACATATCATGTTCTTGGACTTCGCCAAAATAGTAAAATGCCATAGTGGTCAGAATTTCAAATTCCGTTGGTGCACCACATGGAAGTTTCTCTACTTCTTCTACGATTGGTTTCATTTTATTTACTAACATAGTAAAGTCTTCTTTTCCAATCATTTTGCCACAGAACATAATTTGTTCTCTATAATCAATGATATAAGGGGAAGTAAAGGCTCCGACTTTATAGCCAGCCTCTAATAGAATGCTTTGAAGGTAAGATATTGTTGAACCTTTTCCATTAGTACCTGCAACATGAATAGCTTTTATATGATGATGTGGTTGATCCAATCGAAGTAACATCTCTTCCATTCTCTGTAAACCTGGTACAATTCCAAATTTTGTTCGGTTTAACATCCAATTTAATGCTTCATTATAAGTGCTTACCATTTTCAAATCACCCTTTTCGTAAAAAACGACGAATAAGATAGCTCTCTATTCGTCGTCTTGTTACTTTTCTCTATATTATTTACTTAATTCAGCAATACGTAATGTAACTGCAGCTTGTTTTTCTAAATAATCTTTTTCTTTGCGACGTTCTTCCTCAATTACTGATTCTGGCGCTTTCGCTACGAAACCTTGATTACTTAGTTTCTTTTGAACGCGTTCAACTTCACTCGTCCATTTTTCTAATTCTTTTTCTAAACGTTTTTTCTCTTCGTCTAAATTAATTAATCCCTCAAGTGGTAAATAAATTTCTGCTCCGCTTATTACTGCAGACATACATTTTTCTGGTGCAGTTAGGTTCGTTGAAATTGTTAATTCTTCAGGATTACAGAAACGTTCGATATAAGAACGATTTTCTTCTAAAGAAACTGCAATTGCTTCATCTTTCGCAGCGATCATCAGTTGTACCTTTTTACTCATTGGCGTATTCACTTCTGCACGAATGTTACGAACTGAGCGAATTAATTCAACTAACATTTTCATTGTTTCAGATGCTTTTTTATTTGTTAAATCAGCATTTACAGTCGGCCAAGCTGAAACTGTAATTGACTCACCCTTATGAGGAAGTGATTGCCAAATTTCTTCAGTTACAAACGGCATAAACGGATGTAAAAGCTTCATTGTACTTTCTAAAACATATGCTAAAACAGAACGAGTCATATTTTTTGCATCTTCATTTTCACCGTATAAAGGAATCTTAGCCATTTCAATATACCAATCACAAACATCATCCCAGATGAAATTGTAAAGTACACGACCAACTTCACCAAATTCGTAACGATCAATTAATGAAGTTACACTTTCAATTGTTTCATTTAATCGAGTTAGAATCCATTCATCAGCAACAGATTTTTCCTTCGTTAAATCAATTTGATCATATGTGAATCCTTCCATATTCATTAACGCAAATCGAGAAGCATTCCAAATTTTATTCACAAAGTTCCAAGTAGCTTCAACTTTTTCTATACTGAAACGTAAATCTTGACCAGGTGCACTACCTGTTGTTAAGAAGTAGCGTAGTGAATCCGCTCCATATTTCTCAATAACATCCATTGGGTCAACACCGTTACCAAGTGATTTACTCATTTTGCGACCTTGTTCATCTCTTACTAAACCGTGGATTAGTACATCATTAAAAGGGCGCTTACCTGTAAACTCGATTCCTTGGAAAATCATACGAGATACCCAGAAGAAAATAATATCATACCCAGTTACTAGTACGTTTGTAGGGAAGTATGCTTGGAAATCCTTACTTTCTTCATTTGGCCAACCTAATGTTGAAAATGGCCATAATGCTGAACTAAACCAAGTGTCTAATACATCATTATCTTGATTCCAATTTTCAAGATCAGCTGGTGGCTCCTGATTTACATAGATTTCGCCTGTTTCTTTATGATACCAAGCTGGAATACGATGTCCCCACCATAATTGACGAGAAATACACCAGTCACGAATGTTTTCCATCCAACGAAGATACGTTTTTTCAAAACGATCCGGTACAAATTTTACACTATCATCAGAGTTTTGTAATGCAACTGCAGCATCAGCTAAAGGTTGCATTTTAACAAACCATTGAGTAGATAAATATGGCTCTACTACCGCTCCACTTCGTTCGCTATGTCCTACAGAATGCATGTGCTCTTCAATTTCTACAAGTACGCCCATCTCCTGTAAATCTTTAACGATTTGTTTACGACATTCAAAGCGATCCATACCATTGTATTTTCCAGCTTTTTCGTTCATCGTACCATCTTCATTCATTACTAGAATTCGTGGTAAATCATGACGGTTACCTACTTCAAAATCATTTGGATCATGAGCAGGTGTAATTTTTACTACCCCTGTACCAAATTCCATATCAACATAATCGTCTGCAATAATTGGAATCTCGCGGTTAACGATTGGTAGCATTACAGTCTTTCCAATCATTGCTTGATATCTTTCGTCTTCAGGATGGACTGCAATTGCAGTATCACCTAACATTGTTTCCGGACGTGTTGTTGCAATTTGAATCTTTCCAGATCCATCTGTTAAAGGATATTGCATATGATAGAATGCACCTTGAACATCTTTGTAAATAACTTCGATATCAGATAAAGCTGTTTTTGTCGCAGGATCCCAGTTAATGATATATTCTCCGCGATAAATTAAACCCTTTTTATAAAGCTTTACGAATACTTCTTTTACAGCATCAGAAAGGCCTTCATCTAACGTAAAACGTTCACGCGAATAGTCTAACCCTAGACCAATTTTCTCCCATTGAGAACGAATGTGAGAAGCATATTCTTCTTTCCATTCCCAAGCTTTTTCTAAGAACTTTTCACGTCCTAAATCGTATCTTGTTAAACCTTCTTCACGTAGTTTACCTTCTACCTTAGCTTGCGTAGCGATTCCAGCGTGATCCATTCCTGGTAGATACAATACATCATAACCTTGCATACGTTTAGCACGAGTTAAGATATCTTGTAATGTAGTATCCCAAGCATGACCTAAATGTAATTTTCCAGTTACGTTAGGCGGCGGAATTACGATTGTATATTTTGGTTTCTCCGATTCTACTTGTGCTTCAAAAAACTTTCCATCTAACCAAAATTGGTAACGATCTTTTTCAACTAAACTTGGATCATATTTTGTTGGTAATGATTGTTGTTTTGTTTCCATGATTACATCTCCTCTTTGATATTTGAAAAATAAAAAACTCCATTCATCCTAGAAAAGGACGAATGGAGTTTGATTCGCGGTACCACCTTTTTTTGTCAGAAAAACAGAAAAAATTAAAAACATTTCTGACACACTTAAAAAGATAACGGATCATCCGGAAACTTCTAGTCGCATAAAGCTTTCAAAGTCACTGCTCAAGGGCGACATTCCAACTCTTTTTTCTAGAAACCTCCCACCAAATGGTTTCCTCTCTGAAGAACTAGTTTGTTGTACTCTTCCCTATCAACGCATTTTAATATGAATATATTTTATAGTCTACAAAATTTTCGTAACTTTAGTCAACAGTATTTCTATTTTCTTTCTAGAATATTCTTATTATGTCAATATTGTACCATCATTTTTAATGGATAAATTAAATAAGCAAAGGAATTGTAATGAATTTTTAACATTCACATATACTAGTACTTATTTAAATATGCGATAATTGTATAATATCTAGATATAATGTTTGAGGGGGATTACCATGGGTTTATTTAAAAATACATTAGCTCGTGTTCTTGGAATTGGAGGAACGAGAATTGATACAAAGCTTGAAAAAACTGAATACCAAGCAGGCGAACGCGTAAAAGGTGAGTTACATATAAAAGGTGGAAAAGTGAAACAAGAACTTGAATCTGTTTTCTTACACGTAATGACTGATTATGAAGTTGAGACGAATGATAAAACTTACCACCAAAATGGTACATTACAAAAAGTAATTGTATCTGTTGATCGAGTAATCAATGCGAACGAAGAAGTAGTCATTCCTTTCTTCTTTACTCTTTCAGAGAATACACCAGTATCACTACACAAATCTCATATATGGATTAAAACTCATTTAGAAATTGATAAAGCAGTTGATCAATATGATGCGGATGGCATTCAAGTTGTTCCTTCAATTGGATTAAAAACGGTTATCCAAGCACTTCAAGAGGAAGGGTTTGTCTTAAGAGAAAGTGAAAACAAGAAAAAGTTTGGTAAAATTATTCAAGAATTTGAATTTTATCCTATGAATGGTGAATTTAGAGGTAAATTAGACGAATTAGAAGTTAATTACTTAAGCTTCGATAAAACTGTAGACATCGTTCTTCAAGTGGATCGTAAAACAAAAGGAACAGGATTATTTTCTGATTCATTAGGGACAGATGAAATAAATGTAAGAATTTCATTTTCGAAAGACCAAATTACAGATAAACAATTTGTTCGTAGTAGTCTAATGAATGCAGTTAAAAGATACTGTAAATAAAAAGCAGTCTATAAAATGTCATTAGAATGAATGATAGAAACTAAGCTGGTAGTCTTAATTGGACAACCAGCTTAGTTTTTTTTAAGATTCTAGTGGAACGATTATAATTCATCTAATATTGTAACTAGATGTACTCAATCTACTATCACTTTCGCTGCCTCAATATCCTCCTGGATTTTTGATATAAAAAATTCAATATTATTCATATGCCAATAGGAATGTAATAACTCTTTTACTCGATCCTTTTCATTTAAATTTCCAGTCCGTTTTGTATAGGATGTTATTTTTGCTGCAGTTTGAACTGGATACGCCATATAACTCATAAATAATAGTTTCTCTTCCTCTCTTAATGAAAAGTTCTTTTCATACATTTTCAACCAATTATTTCGATCTGGTTGTTGAATCGGATAGGTTTTAAATGAATTCTTATAGTAATTCGATAAATCTTGGATTGGTGTCGTTTCTTGAGCATTTTCTAAGTTAATAAATATTCCCTCACCTCTTTCGTTTACTAGGAAGTGTGAAATTGAAAGACTACCATGATTCATCACAATTCTTGTATTTTCTGTTTCCTTCATTTTTTTAAACCATTCTCCTAATTGATCACTAGCAAATTGATGCGCACTTAATATTTTATGAAAATAAGTACAATAACTTAATTCATATGGTGACATATACCAATTACCTTCTGCTGCTTCTATAAAATTCTCTAACACTTCTTTTTCTTTACTCCATCTCTTACTTAATGTATCGTAATGATTTTGCAATTGGTCTTTATCAACTTTCTTTTCTTTTTGTGTCCGGTTATGCATCTTCCCTAATGATGTAAACATCCTTTGAAAGTGTAAATTTTCATCAGATCTTGAATCAACATTTTCAATCCATGGCATTAGATAATAATGCTTTGTGTTATATTCAACAACATAGTCGCCATTTTGGGTGTGATAAATTGGAACGACATTGCGAAAACCTCGATCTTGTAAGGAACGTACATTTTCAACTAAATTATTTCGATAGATTCTACCCGGATTTGCTTCTTTTAAAGCAAATACCCCTTGATTCGTGTAAACTTTCACTACTTTTCCAACAGTTTCAAAGTAATTTGGTATTATATGATATTGTGCTAAAATGACGCTTATTTCATCTTTAGGTTTAGTATACAATGTGCGTCACTCTCACTTTCTAAATGAGTAAAAGCCTTGTATTAGTAGACAAGTATCTAAACTAATACAAAGCTCATACTATATTATTATTGTTTTATAGCTGTAACAGGAATGTATATAATTTGACCCTCTGATAAAAATTCATCATTTAAATTGTTCACTCTATTTAGCTGTTGTGTTTGCAAATTATATTTTTTGGCAACCGTTTCAATCGTGTCACCATTTTGTGCTAAATATAGCTTCATTTTTGTATATGACTCTTCTTTACCTTCCCCAGTGAATAAACTTGAGAGCAGATTGTCAGATTTCACACTTCTAGCCTCTTTAGCTTCTTCTTGTGCATTAGTAGCCTCGTTAGGAGCCTCTCCTGAGACTTCATTTAAAGCTTCACCTGCTACTTGAGCTTGATAATATTCTGCATAGTATGGTGGAGTTTGACGAACATCATTTGCATTCAGATTTGCCGGATTATCCTGCGTATATGGATTTTGATATTGAGGTTGCTGGTTATAAGTAAAAGGCGCTTGTTGATATTGATTATTCGCAAAAGGCTGGTAGCTTTGCTCAACTGCACGTCTATACTGTTCTTCATAGCTTTGAATGTCATTTTGTACATTAAAAGGATTATGTTGCTGCGGATTGTATGCATTATACGAATTGTTTTGTTGTGCAGCAAAATCATTATTTAGAAAACTTGGTTTTTGAACTACTTCATTATTTAAAAGGCTTGGTTGCTGAGTCGTAAAATCATTATTTAGAAAACTTGGTTTTTGAGCTACTTCATTATTTAAAAAGCTTTGTTGCTGAGTCGTAAATTCATTATTTAAAAAGCTTTGTCTTGGATTCACTTCATTATTCAGATAGCTTGGTTGAAGAGTAAATTCACTAGTAGCTTCATTTTGTTTAGCTTCGAATACATTGTGTTCGCTTGTTTCTTGATATACTACTTGATCTTCATTGCTTTCCTGGCTAGAAAAATTGACTTCTTCATTTTCATAGCTTTCTTCTAATGCACCATATACATCTTCATTCTCATAGCTCACTTCAACTTCTCTATATACTTCCTCATAATGCTCCTCAGATTGCTCCTCAGATTGTTCCTCTGCATTTTCAACCACTTGCGTTTCAAACGTAATGGTTTCCTCTTGTTGCTCTGCTTGATAAGCCTCTTGATAAGCCTCTTGATCATCTCGGTTTTCTACTGTTTCAGTTGCCTGATTTTGGAAAACCTCAAGGTATGTTGGTTGTCTTGGAAATGTTGGATCTTTATCCTGTTGATTGTCATCTTCCAACGACTGTATCCAATCACTACCATATAAATCTTCCTTATCATTTACTTCAGTTGATACAGGTTGTTGGTTAAAAAATTGGAATTGTTCTTCAAACTCTCTATCTTCTTGCTGCTCTTCTGCTTCAGCTTCATTACTACTTCGATAGTCATTACTATACTGATAATGATTATACTGGTTTTGTTCTCTCTGCTCCTGATAATACTCGACAGCACGATTATCATGCAGTCCAGAAATACATAAATCAGCAGCAATTTGTATGCAGCCTCTTTCAGTTAACTGATAATCAAATGTCTCAACTGAAACGCAAAGATTTTCTAAATCAGTAATTCGCGTTAAAGGAATTGAAATATCTACTGGAAATTGATGATGTAATTCACAACTTCCATCTTCAAGCGATCTTACGTCCTCTACTAGTCTTGAAGGTGCTAATTCTCTTAAAGAGAAGTAATCACCTTGCGTCACCTGATCCGGCGTATAATTACCTTCTAAGGTTAAGACACCCTTCACTTGAACATATTCATCGAATTGCTGTATAGTAATGTCTGGATTTAGCGAGAGTGACCTTACCTCTTTAACTTCCTGTCCTTTTTGGAACCAGACAGTTTCTTTCAATGAAAAACGAATATTTGTTTGATTTTCTGAAGACACGTTAATGTCCTCCTCTCATCGTCCATTTTGGTCTATGACAATACATCTTTATGAGAGGAAAGAAAAAATTATGAAAAAAAGATTCATATTTTGTACAAAAAATAAATCTTTAAGTTCTTATATTAAAATGCTTCAAAGCCAATCTTTTCTTTTCAATTTAATTTTTTATACTTTAAATGTAACTAATTTTTATATAAATGATCTTTCTTCATTGAAAGATCATTGCTGCAAAACCCATAAAAAATCCCATACATTTACATTGTATGGGATTTTTTTATATTAATTATTTAATTGAGAAAATGCATATTCTGCAGCTGCAATCGTTTTTTGAATATCCTCATCAGTATGTGATGTAGATAAGAACAATCCTTCAAATTGTGAAGGTGGTAAGAACACACCTTGTTCAGCCATTAGTTGATAATATTTTGCAAACATTTCTAAATTAGATGACTTTGCAGCTTCATAATTTTCAACTTTTTCATCTGTAAAGAAGAATCCAACCATTGAACCTGCGCGGTTAATACAATGTGGAATATTGTATTTTTCAGCAGCAGCTTTGTAACCAGCTTCTAATAAATCTGCTTTACGATTAAATTCATGATAATCTTCTTCAGTTAATTGACTTAATGTTTCAAAACCTGCTGTCATTGCTAGTGGGTTCCCTGAAAGTGTACCTGCTTGATAAATTGGGCCACTTGGCGCAATTTGATTCATAATTTCAGCTTTACCGCCATATGCACCAACAGGTAATCCACCACCAATTACTTTACCTAAGCAAGTAATATCAGGTGTCACACCAAAATGACCTTGTGCACAGTTGTATCCTACACGGAAACCAGTCATAACTTCATCAAAAATTAATAATGTACCATATTGCGTTGTCATTTCACGTAGACCTTCTAAAAAGCCTTCAACCGGTGGTACTACTCCCATATTTCCTGCGACAGGTTCTACAATAATTGCCGCTAAATCATCTCCAAATTGTTCAAATGCATAACGAACACTTTCAAGATCATTGTAAGGTACAGTAATTGTATTAGCTGCCACACCAGCTGGCACTCCAGGACTATCTGGTAATCCAAGTGTTGCAACACCTGAACCAGCTTTAATTAGTAATGAATCACCATGTCCGTGATAGCATCCTTCAAACTTTAAAATTTTATTACGTCCAGTGAATCCACGTGCTAAACGTAATGCACTCATTGTCGCTTCCGTACCTGAGTTTACCATTCGAACAACCTCAATTGAAGGTACTCGATCAATAACAAGCTTCGCAAGTTCTGTTTCTTTTAAAGTAGGTGCACCAAAGCTAGTACCTGTTTCAGCTGTACGTTTTAATCCTTCAACTACTCTCTCATTAGAATGACCCAAAATTAGTGGTCCCCATGAAAGTACATAGTCAATATATTCATTACCATCAATATCATAAATCTTAGAGCCTTTTCCGTGGCTCATGAAAATTGGAGACATATTTACACTTTTAAATGCACGTACTGGACTGTTTACGCCACCTGGAAGAACTTGTTTTGCTTCTTCAAAAGCTTCAATAGATTTGTTATAAGATCTCATTTTCGATTACTTCCCTTCAGACATCCATCTGCAAGCATCTTTTGCATGGTATGTCATAATCATATCTGCACCTGCACGTTTCATACTAATTAGTTTTTCCATTACAATCTTTTCTTCTTCAACCCAACCATTTAATGCAGCTGCTTTCACCATTGCATATTCGCCACTTACATTATAAGCAACAATTGGTTGGTGATAATGATTACGAATATCACGAATGATATCTAAATAAGACAGAGCTGGTTTAATAATTAAAAAGTCTGCGCCTTCAACTGTATCAGATTCTGCTTCACGGAACGCTTCTAAACGATTAGCCGGATCCATTTGGTATGCTTTACGATCACCTTGTCCTGGTGCACTTTGAGCTGCTTCACGGAATGGTCCATAAAATGCAGATGCATATTTTACTGCATAAGACATAATTGGAGTATTTTCAAATCCTGCCTCATCTAAAGCATGACGGATCGTCGCAACAAATCCATCCATCATATTTGAAGGAGCAATAATATCTGCACCAGCTTTTGCTTGGCTAACTGCAGTTTTTGCTAAAAGTATTAAAGACTCGTCATTGTTAACAGATCCGTCCTCTAAAACGCCACAATGTCCATGATCTGTATATTCACATAAACATGTATCAGCAATTACAACCATTTCAGGATATTGTTCTTTAGTTTGTGTAATCGCTCTTTGTACAATACCAGTAGCACAGTAAGCTTCAGAACCTACCGCATCCTTTACATCAGGAATACCAAAGAAAATGACAGAACGAATACCTAAAGATGCGATTTCGTCCATTTCCTTCTTTAATTCATCTAACGAAAATTGGAATACACCTGGCATTGAATTAATAGGATTTTTTATTCCTTGGCCTTCAACGACAAACAGTGGATAAATAAAGTCTTCTTTATGTAAATGTGTCTCTCTCACCATTGAGCGTAATGCTGGTGTTTTTCGTAAACGACGATGGCGATCAAATGGAATTGAATAATTCATTATTTTTCTCCTTCTTTACAAAGAATGACGTTATTTTGAAACGTCTTCTGCTATTTTTTGGATTAATGAGTCAATCGTAAATTTACTAGGAACTAAAATATGTTTAAACCCTCTTTGACTCGCTTCTAAAGCAGTAACATCTCCAATACATGCAATACTTACGTGCTCTAATTCTATTAAGTCAATCGTTTCGTCTATTAAAAAACAAAATTGTTTTACACTAAACGGGTTTAAAAATGTAATGACATCTACCTTTTTCTGTAAAAGTAACGAAATAAGGTCATCTCTCACATTTGTATTTGGAATCGTTTCATATACAGTTAATAAAGTAACAAGATGTCCATTCTTACCTAGTATTGTTGGAACAGTTTCACTAGCTAGTGACCCACGGATAAATAAAAATTTTGATTCATCCCCTACGATTGAACTTAACTCAGTTGCTAATGTTTTTCCAGTAAATTGACTTGGCATAAAAGTAACTTGAATGCCATGCTCTTCTAGGATTTTTTTAGTTTTCTCTCCTACAGCGCCAATTTTTTTATGATTTACTAACTCTATCAATTCTTTTGTACTATTTTGCACAAAGTAAATGACAGCGTTAACACTAGTAAACAATAGCCAGTCTGTTTCTTCTACTAATTTATAAAGCTTTTTGGGTAGAACTTCAATCTGTACAACTTTTTGAAGTGGTACATTGATTGGACAACCACCAAACTGCTGAATTAATTGATTTAATTCAGCTGCTTGATGTTCTGCCCTAGTTACCAGGATGTTCATTCCATTTAAGGAATTATTCATCCGCTGCCTCTTTTACAGAATCAATGATTTCTTTTGCACCACGTTTAATTAATAGATTTGCAGCCTCTTCCCCAATTTCTATTGGGTTTGTTCCGACTACAGTTTCTTTTAAAATGGTAGTTCCATCTGGTTTTGCAACTAATGCAGTTAATGATATTTCATTCTGTTCATTCATTGTCGCAAATCCTGCTATTGGAACCTGACAGCCACCTTCCATTTTATGAAGGAATGCACGCTCAGCTTCAACAGTTGTATATGTTAAATCATCATTTAATCTATTTAATAGTTCACGTATTTCACTATCATTTTCACGACATTCAATTGCTAGTGATCCTTGTCCAACTGCTGGGACACAGATCGTTTCATCAATATATTCATTAATACTTTCTTCAGCCCAACCCATTCTAGTTAGACCTGCAGCTGCTAAAATAATAGCATCATATTCATTATCTCTTAATTTTTGAATACGTGTATCAATGTTTCCACGAATCCATTTGATTTCTAAGTCTGGTCTTACTGCTTTAATTTGTGCACTTCTTCTTAAGCTACTAGTGCCAACAATTGAACCAGGTGCAAGATCCATCAAGCCTTTTCCACTATTTGATAAAAGTGCATCCCTTGGATCGACACGTTTCGGTGTACAACCAATCATTAACCCTTCAGGTAAAATAGCTGGCATATCTTTCATACTATGTACAGCCAAATCGATTTCGTTCGTTAGCATTGCGTGCTCTATTTCTTTTACAAATAAACCTTTTCCGCCAACCTTAGAAAGTGTAACATCAAGAATCACATCACCTTTTGTGACAATCTCTTTCAGTTCGAATTCATAATCTGGCGCTACTTCTTTTAGTTTTTCTACAAACCATTTTGTTTGTGTTAAAGCTAACTTACTTCTTCTTGTACCAACAACTATTTTACGCATAGTTTACAGCTCCTTACGTACTCCATAAATGAAACGATGAATATAGATTTGAAACAACATAATTTCCGAACAATACTAAAAAGCAACATATGTTAAATAGGCAAAGAGATTTACCATATAAACGGTTGCTTACTTTTAAATAAATAAATGTACTAAACATAATTAATACAAAAAACGAACCGAGTACCTTCATGTCATACCAAACAAATGAGTGTAATCTAAGACTCGCCCAAATCACACCTAGAAACAGGGACGTAAACATTAGGGGGACGCCAAATAGATTAAATGTATTAACCATTTTTTCCAACTTACCTAAACTGCCTAATTTCTTTAAGTGATTAGACCACTTTTTCTTTTTTAATAAAAAGTATTGGAAAATGTACATCACTGAGAAAATAAACGATAGCGTAAATGCACCATACGCTAAAAAAGCAAGTCCAATATGAACATACAGTAACTCCGATTTTAACTGATCAACAAGAGTAGCTGTTTTACCAGCCTTCGGAATTAAAATGGACAATGAAAATACTAAAAATGAAACAACATTCGTAAAGAATACTAAATAATCAAGCTTAACAAGCCAGTTAATAATCATTGATAAAGAAACGATGATCCAAACATATACATATAAACCTTCTCTAGATGTAATGAAGGAAAATAAACTATATTGACTGACTGAGTAAATCATTAATACAGTAGAAAATCCCCAAACAATTGCTAACAAATAAAAGGCAACTCTACTGGCCAGTCTATTTGTATCAATAAAATCGATAAACGAAAAAACAATACTCCATGCAAACAATAGGATGATCAGGTGGTAGACAAAACTACTTTCCAATAGCTCCACTATACATTCCTACAAATATCCTAATTCTTGTTTTACACGTAACGTATCTTTTTCTTTTGCAGTTTGCATGTGTTTTTCTTCATTCGATTCATTCAATAATTCATCTAATTTAAAGATTTCTTTAAATAAAGCAATTTGTGCTTCCGATTGTTTAGATGAGCCCATCTCTTTCGCTTTCATAATAGGATCACGTAATAACTGATTTACGATACTCTTCGTATGCTTTTGAATGACTTTTAAATCTCTGTCAGATAAGTGTGGAAGTTTACGCTCTAAACTCGTCATCGTATCTGATTGAATATCAAGTGCTTTTTCACGTAAAGCTGAAATAACTGGTACAACACCTAATAGAGATAACCATGATTGGAAATTATCAATTTCCTCTGTAATAGATTGTTTAATTTTTACTGCTTCTTTTTCACGTTCAGCTAGATTCTCAGCTACAATTCCTTGTAGATCATCGATATCATATAAAAATGCACTGCTGATATTGTGAATAGAAGGTTCAATATCTCGTGGTACCGCAATATCTACTAAAAATAATGGTTTACCTTTACGAGCTTTTTCAATTCGTTGAATCATCTTTTCAGTTATGACATATTCTTTCGAACCAGTTGAACTGATCACAATGTCCGCTTCTTTTAAAGAGTCCTCTAAAGATTCTAGACCTTTACCTACTCCATTAAATTGAGATGCAAGCTTAACTGCATTTTCAGTTGTACGATTAATCACTGTAACTTTGCCAACGCCTTGTGAATAAAGGTTTTGCAAAGCAAGATTACTCATTTTACCTGCTCCAACAATTAAAACATTACATCCTTTTAGATTACTAAATATTTTCTTTGAAAGTTCTACTGCTGCATAGCTAACTGATACTGCATTTTCACCGATTCCAGTTTCAGAGTGAACTTTTTTTGCAAATGTAATTGCTTGCTTAAATAATTGATTAAAAATCGTGCCAATCACATGATCTTCTTGTGCAAGTAAGTAACTATCTTTTACTTGTCCTAGAATTTGTGTTTCACCGATTACCATTGAATCTAATCCACTTGAAACAGTAAACAAATGCTCAATCGCTTCATTACCTGTTTTAATTATTAAATATGGAGACAATTCTTCATCTTTTAAACCGAATTTTTGTAAAAGAAATCTCTTCATGTAATATTGTCCAGTGTGAATTTGATCAACGACTGCATAAATTTCTGTACGATTACAAGTTGACACGATAATGTTCTCTAAAATGCTTTTCTCATTTTTTAACGAACACATTGCTTCAGCTAGTTCACTAGGTGCAAACGCTACTTTTTCACGTACTTCAATCGGGGCAGTTTTATAATTAAGTCCGATTGTAATAATGTGCATTCCCTTTAAGCCCCCCTATTTATCTTAAGAATGACGATTTATCTATATCAATTAGGTAAAATATGATAACTATGTTCTACCTCAATATGCTATCATAAATGTTGTAATTTGTAGAATGATTAATCTTGAACTTTTTATGAATTATATACAAATTATACACAATTTCTATTATACAATAATTTTTAAATAAAAGTGATTACAAAAAATGTTAAACAGGAGTTGCTATGAAAAAAAATCGTTTATTTATTGGAATCCTATTAATCGGCTTTGGAATGTATTACTTTATTTCGAAATGGCAGATCCCATCTCTAAACATATTTACATACTGGACGACGCCAATCTTAATTACAGGAATAGCACTTTTAGTTCAAGCTTTTAAAGGTAAAGAAACACATTATGTATTCCCTGGATTTATCGTTCTTGGATTTGGCATTCACTTTTATGCGATTTCACATATTGACTCATGGCCAAATCATTGGTCTGTACTAACACTCATCATATCCATTGGCATGCTATTTCAATCTCAAAGAGGTAAAGGAGACCTTCTTCCAGGAATTCTATTATTTATTATGTCTTTATTTTTCCTTTTTAATGAAAAGCTTACAACAATGCTTAGCTCACTTCAGTCACAAGTTACATATTTCCAGCAATATTGGCCAGTATTGATTGCTTTGATTGGTTTATACCTTCTATTTTCAAAAAAATAAACATAACGTTACTTAGAAGGATTTAACACACTTTATAGAGGGAGGACTGTCATTGCTATACTTCCTTACATTATGGAAAAAATTTGTTTCTTTTAATTATGTATCAATTTTAATTCTATCTATACTAATTGTCTCATTTGGGACGATTACTATACATATTTTAGAACCTGAGACATTTCCGACTTTATTTGATGGCTTATGGTGGACAATGACAACATTAACAACTGTTGGTTATGGTGATTTTTTTCCTAAGACCATAGCAGGAAGATGTTTAGGAATGTTCTTATTTATATTCGGAGTAGGTATTATCGGTTTGCTAGTTTCAAAAACTGTCGATTCCTTTTCAAAGTACCATCGGTTGAAGTTGGAGGGAAAAATTATGTATAAAGAAAATCATCATTATATTTATATCGGTTGGTCAAAAAAAACAAAAGATGCTATTGAAGAGTTATTTGATTCCTCTCCGACAGCAAAAGTTGTCCTAATCGAAAATTTAGATACATCACCTTTTGACCATCCACAAGTTCATTTTATACAAGGCGACCCATCAATAGAAAATACATTATTAAACGCAAATATTTTCGGCGCGAAAAGAGTATGTATTTTTGCAGATTCATTAATTGAAGATAGTGTGCTAAAAGATGGTAAAACATTACTGATTGCTTCAGCTGTTGAGTCATTATCTAAAACACATCAAAAGCCGATTCATACAATAGTTGAAATTTCAAAAGAAAGTCATATTGTTAATTTTAAGCATGTAAATGTTGATGATTTCGTTTTATCTTATGAATCCGTTTCAAGATTAATAGCAAAAACGACTTTACATCCTGGTACATCTACAATATTTAGACATCTATTAAACACTAAATTTGATGGTAGTAATATTCATGTAATTGCACCGTTAAAAGAGTGGATCACATATGAAGATGCATATTTAGAATTATTTAAAAAAGGCGCATCCTTATTAGCAGTAAATGAACAACTAAATATTCCAAAGTTCAAGAACTTACCTTTACAATCAACTGACCGATTATATATTTATTGTGAAGAACATATGCTAAAGACGATTCAATAAAAAATTAATAACTTATACTCATCTCAAGTTTAGAATAAAAAAAGAAGCTAGTAGACAAATTCATGCTACTAGCTTCTTTTTTATTTACAAAGTCGATCAATAATAGACCAAGCTTTTTCTTTTCCCATACCAGTCTCTGAAGAAAATAAAACTAATTCATCGCCTGCTTCGATTTGCATTGTTTCTCTAACAACTTTCGCATGTTTATCCCATTTACCTTTAGGGATTTTATCTGCTTTTGTTGCAACGATAATAACAGGGATTTGAAAATGTTTTAGAAAATCATACATCATTACATCATCTTTTGTTGGTGAATGACGTAAATCAACTAAAAGCACCACTGCTTTTAACTGATCACGAGAAGTGATATATGTTTCAATCATTTTCCCCCATGCTTCACGCTCTGTTTTAGAAACTTTCGCATATCCATAACCAGGAACGTCCACATAAAATAACTTTTCGTTGATTAAGAAAAAATTCAATGTTTGTGTCTTTCCAGGTTTTGAAGATGTACGGGCTAACGCTTTACGGTTTAACATTTTATTAATAAACGATGATTTCCCTACATTCGATCGGCCCGCCAATGCGATTTCGGGAAACTGTGTATCTGGATACTGATTAGGGCGAACTGCACTAATCACAATATCCGCTGATGTTACTTTCATTTTTTCACTCCTACTATAGCATGCACTAATACCTCATCTAAATGGGAAACAGGGATAACAGTTAATCCTTCTTTAACCAAAGGTGGTACATCCTCTAAATCTTTTTCGTTTTCTTTTGGAATTATAACTGTTGTTAATCCAGCACGATGAGCACTTAGCATTTTTTCCTTCAATCCACCAATTGGTAAAACTCGACCACGTAATGTGATTTCGCCAGTCATTCCAACCTCTTTACGAATTGGTTTATTTGTTAGTGCAGAAATTAATGCAGTTGCCATCGTAATACCAGCTGAAGGACCATCCTTTGGAACAGCACCTTCTGGAACATGGATATGAATATCTAATTTCTCATAGAAATCAGGATCAATGCCCAGTCCTTCTGCTTTTGAGCGTATATAGCTAAATGCAGCTTGTGCAGACTCCTTCATTACATCCCCAAGCTTACCAGTTAAAGTTAGCTTGCCCTTACCAGGATATAGTGATACTTCAATAGAAAGCGTGTCTCCACCAAATGCAGTATATGCTAAACCAGTTGCAACACCAATTTGGTCTTCACTTTCCATTTGACCGTATGAAAAAGTTTTCTTACCTAAAAACTCTTCAATATTTTTATCAGTAAAAATTATTTTTTGTTTCTCATTTGAAACAATTAATTTTGCTGCTTTTCGGCATAGTGTAGCAAGTACTCGCTCTAATGATCGTACTCCTGCTTCACGTGTATAATGACGGATAATTGCACTTAATGCACTCTCACGAATTTGAACAGTCGATTTATTTAATCCATGTTCAGCTAATTTTTTAGGGAATAAATGCTTTTTCGCAATATTAATCTTTTCAAGCTCAGTATAACCAGAAAGAGTTATAATTTCCATTCTATCACGTAACGGTCCCGGAATTGTAGATAAATCGTTAGCTGTTGCTACAAACAACACTCGTGAAAGATCAAAAGGCTCTTCAATATAATGATCACTGAAAGAATTGTTCTGCTCAGGATCAAGAACCTCTAGCATTGCCGAAGATGGATCTCCTCTAAAATCACTAGACATTTTATCAATCTCATCAAGTAAGAAAACAGGATTATTAGAACCAGCTTTCTTGATTCCTTGAATAATACGACCTGGCATTGCTCCAATATACGTTCTTCTATGGCCTCTAATTTCTGATTCGTCACGAACGCCACCTAAAGATACGCGTACGAATTTACGTGATAATGCATTCGCAATTGAACGAGCTAAAGAAGTTTTACCAACGCCCGGAGGTCCTGCCAAACATAAAATTGGACCGCGTAATGAATTTGTTAACTGTTGAACAGCTAAATATTCTAAAATTCGTTCCTTAACTTTTTCAAGTCCCTCATGTTCATTATTTAGGATCTTTTCAGAACGATGAATATCTAATGTATCCTCTGTTCCAAGTGACCATGGAAGTGACACCATCCAATCTAAATACGTTCGAACAACACCTGCTTCTGCAGCATTTGGAGGAAGTTTTTCATATCTAGCTAGTTCTTTTAAAACTAACTCTTTTGTTGTTTCAGGCATCTCAGCTTCTTCTATTTTAGTTAAGAATTTATCTACTTCTTCTGTTTTACCTTCACGATCACCAAGTTCACGTTGAATCACTTTTAATTGCTCTCTTAAGAAATACTCTTTTTGAGTTTTATCGATACTTTTCTTAACTTGTTGACCAATTTTCTCTTCTAATTTAAGTAATTCTTTTTCATCTTGAAGAAAATTCAAGATACTATGTATTCTTTCAGTCACATCAGTAGTTGCTAATATTTTTTGCTTTTCTTCTTCCTTCAAAGGAATAGCATCGATCATCGCATCAGCTAACTTACCAGGCTGATCCTGTTTCACAATCGTTGCGATTGTTTCAGGTAAAATACGTTTTGATAATTTACTGTACTGCTTAAAATGTTGTAACAGAGTTCTCATTAAAGCTCGAAGCTCTTTCGAATCATCTTGTGCATCTGGATATTCTTCTACCTTTGCAGAAAGGAACTCATTTTGATCAATAATTGATTTAATCTTTCCTCTGTGTAACCCCTCAACTGTGATACGAACTGTACCATTTGGCAGAGTAATCTTTTGTGTTAACTTTGCTAATGTACCAAATTGATACAACTCTTCTAGCTTAGGGTTTTCTGTATCTGCATCTATTTGCGTAACCACAAAAATTAAATGATCTAAATCATTAGCTTCTTGTATGGCTTTTATTGACTTCGTTCTTCCTACATCGAGATGTGCAATTGTCGCAGGAAATACACTAATTCCTCTTAAAGGTAGGAGGGGTACAACTTTTTCTTTTGTAACTTTCATTTCGTTACACCTCCATATATTTCATTCTATTTAGTTATTTTACCTTAACATCCATATCATTTACAATGAAATGAATTTGTATTTTTAGAAATGTGGAAGCGACTCGTTCTGACCCGACAAGCATAAGGCAAAGTCTGGTGAAGGTTGCTTTTTAACCTTTACATGACTTTGACTTATGACCCCGAGGGGCAAGTCGCTGGAACTAGACATCAAGAAAAGTTGAAGGTGTTGGGTCA
>NZ_JBALMS010000015.1:23035-31264 GCF_036962205.1 Bacillus sp. JJ664
CTAGACATCAAGAAATGTGGAAGCGATGCGGACAATAAAAAAAGTGTCCCGTTCAACTTCATTAAAAATAGAGAAAAAAGAGTGTTATTCTCTATTTATTCGAAATGAGTTGATTCGAACACTTTTTTTATTTACATAGATTGCGATTGACTTTCCTCAAACAATGTTAGTTGCGTAAAGTCTTCTTTTGTTGATTTGCTTGTCAGTTCAAATTTCCAATTGTCTTTAAAGACTTCATGTAATACTTTTTCAATACGATCTACTGCTAAAATTTCAACATTTTCATATTGATGTAATGTAGCTTGGTCGTTTTCTTTTGGAATGATAATTTTTTTCGCGCCTGCCTTTACAGCTGCTTTTACTTTTTCCGGTACACCGCCAACAGGTTTAACGTCACCTTGAATACTCATTTCACCTGTTAATGCAATCGTATTGTCGACTGAAATATTATTAACTGCTGAAAATATACCTACGACCATTGCAATACCAGCAGACGGACCATCTGTTAAAGCACCACTTGGGAAGTTAATATGAATTGTAAAGTCATCGATTGGGACACCAATTTTACGTAATATAGTTGTTACATTTTCTAACGAACCTTTTGCCATACTTTTTCTTCTAACCGACTTACCTTGATTTCCAAGACTTTCTTCTTCAACGATACCAGTAATTGTAATCGTTCCTTTCCCTGCTTCTTTTGCAGGAATTGCACTAACTTCAATAGATAATAAAGCACCAATATTTGCTCCATAAACAGCTAATCCATTTACAAGACCGACTGTTGGATGTTCAGGTATTTTATTTACCATTCTAGGAGTTAGACGACTAACTGAGACTACCCATTGAATATCCTCTTCTACTAATTCATTACGTCCAGCAGTTAAAACCATCCCACCAGCTAACTGAATTAAATTGATTGCTTCACGACCATTTTTTGCGTATCTACCGACTAATTCTAGCGCTTTTTCAGAAATCGTTAAATCAATTTTTTCCGCAGATCTTTTTGCGACTGCTTGAATTTCATCCTGTTCTAGCTCTCTAAAAAATATCTCTAAACAACGCGAACGAATAGCAGGTGGTATCTCCTCAGGTGAACGCGTTGTTGCACCTACTAATCTAAAATCTGCTGGTAATCCGTTCTTAAAGATTTCATGAATATGTGCTGGAATAGAAGTGTTCTCTTCTTGGTAATATGCACTTTCAAACTTTACTTTTCGATCTTCTAATACCTTAAGCATTTTATTCATCTGAATTGGATGAAGCTCTCCAATTTCATCAATAAATAGAATTCCGCCATGCGCATCAGTTACTGCACCTTTTTTCGGTTGAGGTACACCAGCTTGCCCCATTGCACCTGCTCCTTGATATATCGGATCATGAACAGAACCAATGAGTGGATCTGCAATACCTCTCTCATCGAATCTAGCAGTAGTTGCATCTAATTCAATAAAGACAGCATCGTTTTTAAACGGTGTTTGAGGATTTTTTTTAGCTTCTTCTAACACAAGTCTTGCTGCAGCAGTTTTCCCAATACCAGGTGGTCCATATATAATGACATGTTGTGGATTTGCACTGCATAAAGATGCTTTTAATGCTTTAATACCATCTTCTTGACCGACAATATCATTAAAAGTGGTCGGTCTGACTCTTTCAGCTAATGGAACAGTTAATGAGATTGCTTTTAACTTCCTTAATTGTTCCATTTCTTTTTTAGATTCACGGTCAATTGAAACTTTTGTTGTTCGTTGACCTTTTAATAAATGAATAAAGTACAATGCGACAATCGTACCTAAAGCGAGCTGTGCTAATAAAATAATAGTTGTTAAGTTCATTTTATACCCCTCCACTGAAGTAGAAATTAATTCTAGTATCGCCTCTTAATTGGAAGGATAAACCATTTAAAAAAATTAACTTTCTTACGTTTGCTTTACTTTTTTAGCTTATTCAAAGTAAGATTATTTTAATAAAGTAAATTTTATGGAGCGAATATGATGAATAACAAATTTGATAATATAGACAAATTAGAATTAGAATTAGCGATTTTTGTTCGAAGAGCTGAAGCTACTAGAATTGCCTTTTTAAAATATAGAGATTTAAATCGTTCAATTTACTTACTTTTACTTTCAATTGAAAAGTTCGGACCGATTAGTATTAAGTCATTAGCAGATCAGTTTCAACTAGATATTTCAACAATGAGTAGACAAACTTCATCTTTAGAAGCAAAAGGTTTTATTAAAAGAGTATCCGACGCAAAAGATGCAAGAATTAGTCTGTTTGAAATTACTAATTTAGGTATTGAACAACTTGCTGAAGTGAAAAGCGAACGCCGATTGTTTTATACTGAGTTTTTAAAAGATTGGTCAGATGAAGATAAAACTCAATTTACGGAATTACTAAAAAAGTTTAATCATACAGCAGAAAATTTCAAAAAAAATTATAAGAAATCTTAAAAATATCTTGAGATTTTTATTAAAAAATTTTAACTTGCATAATACAACCTATTACACTAATATAGTTGTGTATCACAACTAGTTTTTGTCCTAATAGTTGTATGAAGCAAGTTTTCTTTCGTTTGAGAACTGATTAACATGACATTTTATACGCTGAAACTTGTATCATACAAGTTTATTAGACAAACTCTCTTAATTTGAAAGTGTTACTTTACAACAATACTTGCATGATACAAGTATTTATTTTTTTTAGAATGGAGTGAGTTATTAATGGGTCTTACATTATTTATAAAAGATTGGCAGCATATCTTAAAGCACAAAATGGCCACGATTGCTGTTGGAATTCTTTTATTAATGCCACTAGTTTATGCTGGCTTATTTGTTGCTGGATATTGGGATCCATATGGAAAGTTGGATCAATTTCCTGTGGCAGTTGTGAATTTAGACCATGGGGCTAATATGCATGATACAAATATTCATATTGGCAATGATATGGTAACTGATTTAAAAGGGAACAAAAACTTAGATTTATATTTTGTTTCCAAAGACCGTGCTGAAAAAGGGTTAAAAAATGGCGATTACTTCTTAATCATCTCAATTCCCAAGAATTTCTCTGAAAAAGTTGCAACTATTTCTGATGAACACCCTCAAAAAGCAAAATTGGAATACAAAATTAATCAAGGTAAAAACTTTGTTGCTGGTCAAATTAGTAGCCAGGTAGCTAAAGAGATTTATGACAAAGTAAGTACAGAAATTACCAAGTCTTACACTGAGACGATCTTTTCGAATTTAAAAGATATGGGTAATGGATTTGATCAAGCCAGTAACGGTGCCACTAAAATTCATGAAGGAACTAGTAAAGCAAAAAATGGTGCTTCAAGTCTAAAAGATGGTGCAAGCCAACTGGCAAAGGGCGAAAGACAATTATCTGAAAGTACCGTGCCATTAACAGAGGGTGTAGACAAGCTTTCAGAAAGTTTAACAATAATAAAATCTGGATCTGATTCTTTAACTACTGGATTAGGTGAACTGAATCGTGCTGGTGGACAGCTTGAGGCTGGTGCTTCTTCATTAGTTTCCGGGGTAACACAACTTAATTCAGTTAGTGATACGCAAGGAATGTTAATAACAGAGCTTGAAAAAACAAAACAAAATCTAACTACTAAACTAGATGAATATATCAATAAAAATTCAGAAGCAAAAGATGACGAATCGATTCAGGCCATTCAATCGCAAATACAAATTATTACTGAACTATTAAATAAAATGGAAACAACCCAAACTTTACAATCTAATGGAATTACCAAAGTTAAAGTCGGTCAAGAAGGTCTTGCAGAAGGAATACAATCATTTGAGCAACATCTTAATAGCGCATACTTAGGTAGTCAAAAATTAACAGCTGGTCTAACTAAGTTTTCTTCTGGTTTTGATGAATGGAATGAGGGTTTCCACACATTTAGTAAAGGAGTTATGTCTGCGACAAATGGTTCAGAAAAAATACTTGACGGCACCTCATCTTTAGTAAGTGGCATGCAGGATTTAACAAATGGGACTGAAGAATTATCAGATAAACTAAGTGATGCAGCAAATAAATCTTCAAATATTCATTCAGACGAGAATTTATTTAATATGTTCTCAAGGCCTGTTGGTTTACAAGAAACTGTTATAAATAAAGTTGAAAACTATGGTACATCAATGGTGCCTTATTTCCTTACACTTGGTTTATTTGTCGGTGGTTTAATTGCATCAAATGTTATTCCTTTTGAGCGTGAAACAAAAATCGCTGGCGTATCTGGTTGGCAGCATTTCGTTAATAAGTTTTGTCTCTATGCTTCATTTGCATTTATTCAAACAATTATTGTAGATATTGTCATATTGTTTGGTTTTGACGTGCATGTTTACAGTATCCCAAAATTCTTGATCCTCAGTTTATTAGCTGCATTAACATATGTTACGTTTATCTTAATGCTTGTATCGATCTTCGGAGGAATTGGAAAATTAGGTGCTATTATTTTACTCGTTATACAATTAGTTACTTGTGGCGGTACGTTCCCAATCGAACTAGCTACTCCATTTATACAAGCGATCAATAAGTTCCTTCCAATGACATATGCAGTAAATAGTTTTAGAAGTGTAATTAGCACAAAAGATTGGAATGTATATTGGAATGGGATCGGAATTTTGTTTTCATTTACAATTGTATTTGCAATAATCGCATGTTTCTTAGTTGTAAAAGCGAATCAAAAAGAAAAACTTGTAACATCAGCTGTGTAACTAAATAAAATAAGAAAATAAAAAACCAAATGCTTTGTAAGCATTTGGTTTTTATATTTAAGCTAATTTATTTTTCTTTTCTTTTTTCTTTAATTCTAATTCTGAACCATCTTCTAATACAAGCTTAGCAGCTGCACCAGTTTTAACAGTTTCTGCAGAAATTACACATTTTTGAATATCTTCGCGAGAAGGTAATTCAAACATAATATCTAACATAATTCCTTCAATAATCGAACGAAGACCACGAGCCCCTGTTTTACGCTCAATTGCTTTTTTCGCAATTTCAACAAGCGCATTATCTTCAAACTCAAGTTCAACTTGGTCTAGTTCTAGTAATTTTTGATATTGCTTAATCAGAGCATTTTTTGGTTTCGTTAAAATTTCTACCAATGATGCTTCATCAAGCTGTTCTAAATTAGCTAAAACTGGCAAACGCCCAATAAATTCAGGAATTAAGCCAAATCGTAATAAGTCTTCAGGTAATACGTGGTTTAAGATTTCTTTTGAGTTTAAATCACTCTTTTCTGAATCTCCACCAAATCCGATTACTTTTTTACCTAAACGACGTTTAATGATTTGTTCAATACCATCGAATGCTCCACCACAAATAAATAAAATATTTGTTGTATCGATTTGAATAAATTCTTGATGAGGATGTTTACGTCCACCTTGTGGTGGTACACTTGCTACAGTTCCTTCAAGAATTTTTAAAAGTGCTTGTTGAACACCTTCACCTGATACATCACGAGTAATTGATGGATTCTCAGACTTACGAGCAACCTTATCAATTTCATCAATATAGATAATACCTTTTTCTGCACGCTCTACATCATAATCAGCCGCTTGGATTAGTTTTAGAAGAATATTCTCTACGTCTTCCCCAACATAACCTGCTTCAGTTAATGAAGTAGCATCAGCAATTGCAAAAGGTACGTTTAAAATACGCGCTAATGTTTGAGCTAATAAGGTTTTACCACTACCAGTTGGTCCAATCATTGCGATATTACTTTTCGATAATTCAACTTCATCAATTTTACTATTTGAATTAATTCGTTTGTAATGATTATAAACAGCTACTGATAAAGCCTTTTTTGCATTGTCCTGACCAATAACATACTCAGATAAAATTTCACAAATTTCTTTTGGCTTTGGTACATCTTTAAACTCTACTTCTTCTTCTTTTGCCAATTCCTCTTGAACAATTTCAGTACATAATTCGATACACTCGTCACAAATGTACACACCAGGTCCAGCAACTAGCTTTCTTACCTGAGACTGAGATTTTCCACAGAACGAACATTTTAGCTGTCCTTTTTCTTCGTTAAATTTGAACATATGTTCACTCCCTCTAAAAATTTCTAAAAAAGTCACTCAATATGTATGTATTACGAAAAAATATGTATCTTGTAGCTATATGATAGCACACAAAATAAACAAAGCAATTATTTAGTTCTCTTAAGTTGTTTAAATTTTTAGAATATATATATATTCTAAAGTAATGAAGATAATCCTTTTTTTAAAGAATTATTTTTAGTATAGCCACAATCTTTTTTTAAAAACTGTATTAACAGATTCTAACATATGTATATGTGCATTTTAAAGGAATCAGTTCATATTACCAAATATTTCATTATTTAAAAACAAGGCACGAAAAATTCGCACCTTGTTTTATACACTATATTTAAAATAATGCTTATTTTTTTCTGCTATCTACTAATAATTCAACAGCTTTACGGATTTGGATATCATCACGAACTGCATCAGTACCACCAAGCATTCCAACTAATTGGTCAGCAGGGACATTGTACATTTCAGATAAACGTCCTAATTCTTCGTTTACTTCTTCTTCAGTTGCTTCGATTTTTTCAGCTTCGATGATTGCATCGATTGTTAGGTCGATTTTCACACGAGCTTCAGCATCTGTACGCATTTGGCCACGAAGATCTTCTTCTTTAGTACCAGTGAATTGGTAGTAAAGTTCTAAGTTTAATCCTTGTTGTGCAATACGTTGTTCAAAGTCTTTAACCATACGGTCAACTTGGCTTTCGAACATTACTTCAGGGATTTCAACTTCAGAATTGTCAGCAGCTTTTTGTACTAATGCATCACGTAAGCTACCTTCAGCTTGAGCTTTTTTAGACTCTTCTAAATCAGCTTTGATTTTTGCTTTAAGAGCGTCTAAAGTTTCAACTTCATCGTTTACATCTTTAGCGAACTCGTCGTTTAATTCAGGTAGTTCTTTAGATTTAATTTCGTGAACAGTTACTTTGAAAGTAGCAGCTTTTCCTGCTAATTCAGCACTGTGGTACTCTTCAGGGAATGTTACGTTTACATCAGTTTCAACGCCTGATTTTGCACCAACTAAAGCATCTTCAAATCCAGGAATGAAAGAACCTGAACCGATTTCTAATGCATAGTTTTCACCTTTTCCACCTTCGAAAGCAACGCCATCAACGAAACCTTCGAAATCGATTACAGCTGTATCGCCTTGTTCTACTGTACCGTCTTCTTTAACTACTAACTCAGCTTGACGCTCTTGTAATTTAGTTAATTCAGCTTGTACATCTTCGTCAGTTACAGTTGCATCAGTTTCTTCAACTTCTAAACCTTTGTAATCGCCTAATTTAACTTCAGGTTTTACAGTTACTTTAGCTTTGAAGATTAAAGTTTTACCTTTTTCCATTTGTTCTACATCTACCTCTGGACGATCAACTGGCTCAATACCAACTTCTTGAACAGCTAGGCTGTATGCTTCTGGTAAAATTACATCTAAAGCATCATTGTAAAGTGCTTCGATACCAAATTTTTGTTCAAAAATTGGACGAGGTAATTTTCCTTTACGGAATCCAGGTACATTAATTGTTTTTACAACTTTTTTGAAAGCTGCGTCTAAACCTTTATCTACTTCAGAAGCTTCAACTTCTACAGTTAATAGACCAACGTTAGCTTCTAATTTTTCCCATTTAGCAGTCATTGTTAGTTCCCTCCAAGATTATCTAAAAATATATATGTGCTTACGAATTTTAGTACTATACACGCATGTCCAACTTATGAATAAACAGGAAATATTACATGTATAATTAAGTAAATAGTCGTTACAACCATTCTATTATAACACATTCCTTTTTTGTTTCAATATTTCCTATTTTATATTTAGGGCTATACCTAAAAAGATTGTTGCTTTCCACGCCATTATTCCTGTTTATGTATTAGATGCACCTTAGTCCATTCACATCACTTCGGTCAAAATTTCTTAAAAATTTAGCCTCCGTTCAAATCAAAGTACCCTTCTTTTTCAAATTGTCTTACTAATGTGGTCGCTCTTTGAACTTCTTCAAATTCAACTTGGAACAATTCAAATAAATCATCTTCATCAACTTTTCGATCAAAATATTCTTGTACAATACTATAGAAACAAGCAGTCCAAACATCCTCATTACTCGGTTCGGGAATAAATGGAAAATAGATTGTCATAAAATGTTGAAAATGTGTTTTTGCTAATTCA
>NZ_JBALMS010000016.1:0-13729 GCF_036962205.1 Bacillus sp. JJ664
ATTATGTCAAATATTAGCATGCATTTACACTATACCAGCTAACAGGGTGTCAATATTTTTCAATAAATATCTTAATAGTCACATTCTATATTAATGTGCATGCCAAAATAGCCTTCCATCACCATATTGAAAGGTTTTGTTATTACTTTGTAATTTTGGTATTTTAAGGTTATATATCCAATGCTCAAACCTACCTAAGTGTATCAGAGGTTTGGGCTTTTTTCTTGTTTTTTGTTAATTTTATTGCTCCAGTTTGTTAAGTTACTTTTCAGGTAATAAGATATTTAAGTTTGAAAAATCATTCATATTGTGAATATTTACACTTAAACTAAATGGCAGTATAGTTTAAGTGAAAAGATTCACAAATAGGTGCGTATTTTAATAGTGCAAACCTAAATTCATCCACTTTAGGTCCTATTTTAAAAGAATTTACTATAATGCTCGTGACGTTGTTTTCCACTTAGTTCGGCATAAATACGTGTTGTTTCAATTTTTGACCTAATAAACTTTGGATTACTTCAAGAGGAGCACCATTATCCATTAAATGAGTTGCATAACTGTGTCTAAGTTGATGTGGTGAAATTTCTTTATTAAACTCGGAACGTAAAGAAACATTTTTAATGATATATATGTGTTTGTGCGATACTTAATCTATGTGGGGCTCTATCTGTTACAAATAATGCGGCATCTTCGCCTTTTGGAAATTTGGAATCCTTTACTTTAGTTAGATTGAACCACAGAGTGGTTACACCTATATTTAGTTATTTTGTATTGTACCGTTCATGACACTATGTACCATATTCAGCACTCAATAATGCCTCTTATAAATTTTCAAAATTTTTCGCTCTCATTCCTACCACAAATCCACGATTCTTACAATATTCCAAAACAAGTTTAGAAGATCGTATATTTGCTATTAGGTTTCTTTTTTGGTTTAAAAGGGATGATCATAGGTTTAATTTTATTATTCATTTATATGGCATCACTAAAATCACTCGTTGTCCCATATTTAGCACCGTTAATTCCATTTCATCCTAAAGAATGGAAGGACGCTTTTATCCGTGGTGATTTGCGAAAATTAATCAATAGCAAACATACATATCCTCATAAAAAGTGATAATAAGAGTACATAAATGTAAGTAATATAAATTTATAAACTAGGCATTTTCCGTAAAGGGAAGTGCTTTTTTTATTAGTTGTTGTTCGCTACTCTCTTTTCATTTATTGGAAATATAAGATTTTCTAATTTAAATATGATGATTTCTAATTTTATTAGAAAATTCTGATTACATATAATGAATTAATAAACGCAGAAAGGAAGAGGACTAAGGCGGTAATAGAAAGGTAGTTTTTACATGCCATTCTATAAGAGTAAATCGCTTCATCAAGGTGTAATTTTATTTTTATCATTTTATTAAATAGAACAATTCCTCATCATGTTGATTCACTAGGAGGCTTAAGATGTTAGTAGGAGAAATTATCAAATATTATCGTGAGAAAAAAGGAATCAGTCAATCAAAATTAGGAGAAGGTATTTGTTCTAAAGCATATCTTAGTAGATTCGAAGGAGGAAAAGTTGCTTTTTCACCTGATACTATTTCCAAATTATCAGAACGGTTAAGTATCAATATAAATAAAGAAATTGAATCATTACAACAGATCGATAATCGTTTAAAAGAATGGGATCATTCAATGATTATGCAAAATTCAATCAAAATGAAAGAAATAAAAATGGAATTAGAAAAAATGCCATTAATCAATTCTACTAAACATGCGGCGTACTATCTTTTATTAACTGCAAGATACTATCTTTACCAGAAAATGTTACCGGAAACCAAAAATACGATTGAATACGTAGAAAATAATTATCCAGCTTTATCTAATTATGAAAGAAATTTATTACTGCATATTAAAGGGATGTATTGTCTTAACACATTTAGAACGACTGAAAGTGAAGGGTCTTTAACTGCAGTTAAAATACTAAAGCAAATTAATATAGAAGAATACAATAATGAAGAATTTTACTATCACTTAGCACTTGCGTATCACTATGCAAATGCAAAAGTACAGGCCTATTCTAATGCAGAACTTGCACTTCAATTTTTCAATAAGACTTATAACTATGTAAATGCGATTAATGCTCAAACATTAATGTTAATGCAATTTGAAAGTGGTAATGATATTGATTTTTTAGGGTTGATTAATAAGTATAAGGATTTAATTCATACTTCTGAGGTTGTTGGTGCTTATGAAAACCAATTAGTACTTTTAAATAATATAGGGGAAGAGTTCTATAAGAAAAAGGATTATAAACAGGCTGCACAGTTTTTTGAGCAATCACTAATTTTGACAAATAATGCTTCAATAGATTACTTGCGTCGATACTATCATTATGTTGAAGCTTGTACGGAAGGGAATATTTTAGAGAATAAGAAACTAATTGAAAAAATTGATAAAGGGATCAAATTAGCTGGAAAACAATGTCCGATATTAAGAACTTTATTTACACTTTTATCATTGAAGTGTAAAAACAATCTAAATCATTATATTGATTTTTTAGCGGAGGTAGCTTTGCCTCAGTTTAAATCTACTAATAATGATACTTATTATGAACAATATGGAAAAAAATTATATCGACACTATATTGAGGTAAAACAGTATAAAAAGGCTGTAGAATTGGCTCAAAACTTAAAACAATATTAAAGTATTTCAATCTTTAATTGTGGAAACCTTATGAATTTGAGTTTATAAACTTTTGGCGAGAAGTTTGTCGGAATGTGGTGGGGAAAACGGTCGTAATTGAATTGTTTGGGCTAGTATAACCCGATTGTTTAAAAACTGAATATTATTAATAATTAAATTGTTAGATGAGTTTATCTGATAAATGTCAATATCGTACTACATTACAGTGAGTAACTTTTTAGAGATCTAGGAGGAAGAAAATGGTGAAAAAGACGGAGAAAAGGTTTTTAAAAAGCTTTACAGTTTTAGCTTTAACATCAAGTTTTATTCTTGGTTCACTTGGACAAGTATCAGATGCTACAAAAGCTGCTAGTCCAAAGAATGCTGAAAATATTTTAGCGAATTTATCAACAGAGCAGAGAGCTGCACTGAATCAGCTTTCAACAAATGAAGAAACAGGTCTTCAAATTTCTTCGGACATTGATTTAAACACGTCAAACCAAACAAATGTCATTGTTGAGTTTGCAAATAAACCTGCGAAGGTCGCACATCTTGAAGCGAGTGTTGAAGGGAAATCTGTCACTGAAAATGAAGCAGCAAAATTAGTCGATGAAGACCACGACACTTTTGCACAAGATGTAGAAAAGTTACTGGTAGATGATCATAGTAAAAAAATTAATTATGTAATGAATCGTTCATATAAACATGCATTTAATGGTGTTTCTATTACACTACCAGCAAATCAAATTAAGAATCTATTAAAATCAAAAGCTGTTAAAACAATTTGGAGTAACGAAAAATTTTCAATTGACCCTCCTAAGAAAAATGATCAACTAAAAGCCGATGAAGCGAATGTTGCGAACTATACACCTTATGATGCTTTAGATCGTTTGCATGAAGAAGGCTTTACAGGGAAAGGAATTAAAGTTGGAATTCTTGATACAGGTATGGATTATAATCACCCTGACTTAAAAGATGCATATAAAGGTGGATATGATTTCGTAAACAATGATCAGGATCCAATGGAAACAACCTTTGAAGACTGGAAAAAATCAGGGCATCCGGAATTTAATGGCAATGCTTACTATACTGAGCATGGTACACATGTAGCAGGAATAATTGGTGGTCGTGGAAAAGCAGATAGTGAATATAAGACGATAGGCGCTGCACCTGAAGCCGATCTTTATGCTTACCGGGTATTAGGACCATATGGTGGTGGAACGACTGATGCGATTATTGCCGGAATTGATCGTGCAGTGAAGGATGGCATGGATGTAATTAATATGTCATTAGGAGCTACTATCAATGATCCTCTTTACGCTACTTCTATTGCAGTTAACAATGCGGTTTTAAGTGGTGTTACGACTGTCGTTGCAGCAGGTAATAGCGGTGACAAAATGTATACTTTAGGAACACCTGGTGCTGCAGCTTTAGCATTAACAGTAGGTGCATCATCAATTGCACTTGATGTTTATCAATATGCAGGAGTGCAAGACGGTAAAAACTATTCGACTAGACAATTAGCAAGAAACTATAAAGATGATTTAACTCAACTAAAAGGAAAAACATATCAGCTTGTTGATGTTGGACTAGCTAATCCAGCTGACTTTAATGGCAAAGATGTCAATGGAAAAATTGCCTTTATCAAACGTGGTAATTTTGCATTAATTGATAAAATAAAAAATGCAAAAGCAAATGGTGCAGTCGGTGTACTAATGTATAACGATGAAGCAAACAAGGCAGAAGGTGCGATTCAATCATTTTTAGGTGAGTCAGTTGATGCAATTCCTGCATTCTCAGTTTCAAATGATGAAGGAAATTCAATTTTAGCAGCGATTAAAGCTGGAAAAACTGACTTTACATTTGGTGACTTTACGAAATTACAAACAGTTGGTGATGAACTTGCCACATTTAGTTCAAGAGGCCCATCTCGTGTAAATTATGATATGAAGCCAGAAGTAACAGCTCCAGGTGTGTCCATCCTTTCAACTGTTCCATTTTACATAAACGACAAAAGTGTAGATGGTACGAAACCAGAGGATTACAAGTATGGATATGCTAGATTATCAGGAACTTCTATGGCAACGCCTTATGTAGCGGGTGTCTCAGCACTACTAAAACAATCGAACAAAGATTTAGAACCTGCTGATATCAAATCAATTTTAATGAATACTGCAGACCCATTATCAAAAGATTACAGTGTATACGAAGTAGGTAGCGGTCGAGTAGATGCATTTGAAGCAATTCACTCAAACGTTGAAATACAAGTAGTTGATAAAACGCCAATGATTAATAATGGTAAACAGAAAAACATTGCAGAATTGACAGGTGGAATGAGCTTTGGATCATTTGGATTTGATGATCAAGATTTAACTGATTCTAAAAATGTAATGTTAAAAAATCGAAGTGAAAAAGAAAAAACATTTAATGTAGATATAAAATTCCAAACTGAACTAAGAGGCTCTAAGGATGCTGCTCAAAACAATGTAACATTAACTGGTCCATCATCAGTTAAATTAAAAGGAGTTAGTCAAAAATCTATCAAGTTCAACTTAAACATTCCTAAAACAGCTGAAAAAGGGACGTATGAGGGATATATTACTTTCATAAATACTGCTGATCCAACTGAAACATATCAAATTCCATTTGGTGGTCGCGTAGTAAATGAAGGAATTGAGTCTTTTAAAGCCTTACCAATGTATTCAACTGATACAGCTTGGCCAGCAACTGCGTGGCCGTTCCTATCATTTGAATTCAATTTAAAATCACATATGAAGACATTAGATATTATCTTACAAGATCCTTCAACTGGTGAAGACATTGGATTTGTTGGCTCATTTACACCAATCATGATCAATGAAAATTTTACTTATTATGTTACAAGAGGATTTACTACATTTTACTATCCATTTACTGGTGATTCAAAAAAACCGATTAGTAGTGAACCAAAAATCGCAAAAACAGGTCACTATAAGTTAAAGTTGGTTGGTACAAATGAACAAGGTAAGACGTTTACAAAGACTTCTGATTTCATCTATGAACTCGGAGCACCAAAGATGACTTCAAGCTTTGATTCACTAGATCAAAAAGTAATTGAATATAAAGATAGTCAGTTTAATTCAAAAGGCGAATTTTTATATGACTTTAACATTAATTTACATGATCCTGAAACCGAAGAAGCAAGTCGTCTAGGACTACCAGTAGATCAATCAAATAATGCTGTTGTTTCATTTTATGATAGTCCGTTTCCAGCAAATCCAATTAATACAGACCAAAATGGAAACTATAATGATCAAATTTTAGTTAAAAAGCGACCAACACCTTTACAAGTTCAGTTTTATGGAAAGGACTATGCGTCAAACTTTATTGGAAATGCATTTAATATGTTAAGAGTTGTATTTGTGGATCAAAATTTACCTTACTATTATTTAAAGGCAAATAAAGAAAGCATCACACAAGGAGACACAGTTAACTTTAGTGTTCGATCAAATAACGTAAAAAATTTAAAAACTAGTAAAATTACAATACCAGTTACTACTGACTATGCATCAATTGAAAATATAGTTGTAAGTGATGCAGTAAAGCAGTTTGGCGACGCAAAAGTTTCTGTGGCTGCTGTTCAAACAAGTACGTATAATACTAACTATACAATTACCTTTTCATATTTAGGGGAGAAAGCTTTACCAGAAGATTTACAGTTGTTTAATTTCGACTTGAAAACCACTAAAAATAAATATAATAATGGACTTTGGGCTACACCTTACAATTGGTATACTATGACTTCATCTACAATTGATCAATCAAATGTTGAGACAAATAATGTTTATTCATATATGGAAAGCATTAAAATTAATACGGATTATTCCTTTGTACAGGGATCTGTACAAGTAGAAGGTGCAAAAGATTCTACTGGTCAACCAAATTATTCAATAGATCTAAGTAAAATTGGTGCAAAAGTATCTGTTACATCTTATGATGGAAAAACAACAGTTGACGCGCCAATATTAACTAAATATGGTCAGTATAGCGCAGATGGTTTTAAAGCAGAAGTAAATCCTTATACAGTAACTGTCGATGTACCTGGTCATTTTACAATGAACAAACAATTTGTTTTAGCAGATGAAGTTCGTGGAGAAATTGTTGGAAAGAGACTATCTTGGAACCTATCAGTTGCTGCAGCTGGTGATGTAAATAAAGATAATGTAATCGACGTATTAGATGCATTAGCAGTACAAACTTATTGGGGTACAAATAAAGCATCTGCAGATTTCAACTTTGATAAAGTAGTAGATAAAAAGGATATGGATTATATTGTCAAAAACTTTGGATTACAAAATCCAACTGTTACAGATGCGCCAAAAGCGAAATCGTCTTATAAGGGAGTTAGTTTGGACGGTGTTTTAGGTCAGTTAGGATTAAAATAAACAAATAACGAAGAGAAGCTGAATGACAGCTTCTCTTTTTTACTTTATTAATTTCTCTGGTTATTCGGTCTAAATTGTTAGAAACGACAAAAAAATTTCCAATTTTTGAGAGAACTAGGTAACGATCCTTTAATAAATTCTAAAATGAATAGATTGTTTATAAACTTTAGATAAGAAATATGTCGAAATCTGTAAGTAGAATTAGAAAAACATTGATGTAATAGGCTTTATATAACCCGATTGATAGTTTTTAGAATATTTTTAATAATTAGTGATAGAAAGGGACTTTTAATGTTGATGGATTTTAGAATAAGAAAGCTAGTATTCTAGATTCAAAATTCCTCTACCATTAAAAACTTCACTTTAAGAATTATACAAAATGGGGGAAGAGAGTATGTTGAAAAGAACAAGTAATCGTAAACTTGTAAAAAGTCTTTCTGTTGCAGTTTTATCATCTAGTTTTATTTTAGGGTCGTTAGGTAATGTATCCAATGTCTCAAAAGCGGAGAATTTTGCAAAAGCAGAAACGATTTTGGCTAATCTAACTCCAGATCAAAGACAGGCGCTACAAAAATTATCTAATACAGACCAGACGGGGCTGTTTTTAGATACTAACGTTAATTTAGAAAGCGAAGAAAGTGTATCGGTTATTGTTTCATTTAAACAAAAACCTAAAAAAATCGCTGTCCTAGAAGCTGCATTTCAAGGTAAATTATTATCTGAAGAACAAGCAAAAAGTAACGCAGATGCAGATCATGAGACATTTAAATCTGATTTAAACTCACTATTTAAAACGAAATCAGATGGTTCATATAAAGTAAAACATGAATATAAGCATGCATTTAACGGAGTTGCTTTGGAAATACCTGCAAATAAGCTGAAGAATTTAATGAAATCAGCTGCGGTACATGCAATTTATAGCGACTCAGTTATACAATCAGAAACGCCAGTAGAAGGAACAGAATCAACAGCTAAATCAACTGGAAAAGGTATGGCAGATGAGCGAACGTTTCTTCAAATAGATAAATTGCACGAGGAAGGATTCACAGGTAAAGGAGTGAAGGTGGCAGTTCTTGATACCGGTATTGATTACAATCATCCTGATCTAAAAGCAGCCTTTAAAGGCGGATACGATTTCGTAAATGATGACAATGACCCGATGGAAACGACTTATGATGATTGGGTAAAAGCTGGGAAACCAGGCGGCACTTCAGGAGCAGCATCTTACGTTACAGCACATGGAACTCACGTATCTGGTACGATTGTTGGACAAGGTGAAAATGAAAGTGAATATGCTACAACTGGAATAGCACCAGATGCAGAACTACATGTATATCGCGTGCTTGGCCCAAGAGGAAGTGGAACTTCTGATGATATCATTGCTGGGATTGATCGAGCAGTTGCTGATGGCATGGATGTTATGAATCTATCATTAGGGGTTAACTATAATAATCCAATGATCGCTGAGAGTATTGCGATTAATAATGCGGTATTAAGTGGTGTAACATCAGTTGTCTCTGCAGGTAATTCAGGAAATAAAATGTATACGTTAGGTTCTCCTGGTACTGCTGCTTTAGCATTAACAGTAGGTGCAAGCGATGTACCGATTAAAACGGCATCAGCTAAAGGCTCTATTGGAGAGGCAGTTGCTAATTTAAGATTAATGGCAAGTGGATACGGAGAGGATCTTACAAAATTTAAAGGACAAACATTACCTGTTGTAGATGTGAATCTCGGTGAAGCATATTCTGGAAAAGATGTAAAAGGCAAAATTGTGTTGATGAGTAGAGGAACATATACATTGGATTCAAAAATTGCAGTTGCAAAGTCGCAGGGAGCTGCTGCAGTTCTTCTGTATAATGATAATGCAACAGAAGGTCATATTCCGACTTATTTAGGAGAAGGGTTAAACTTCATTCCATCTTTCTCATTATCGAATGCAGAGGGACTAGCACTAAAACAAAAACTACAAGCAGGTTCTGTTAACTTTACGTTTACAGAAATGGGTGAAGTAAAAACACAAGGAGATTCGTTAGCAGACTTTAGTTCACGAGGACCTTCAAGATTGAATTATGATATTAAACCAGAAATTACGGCACCAGGTGTAAGCGTATTATCAACTGTTCCGAGTTATATAAATACACCAAACAATCCAACAGATTATAATCTTGCTTATCAGCGTATGTCAGGAACATCAATGGCTGCACCATTTACAACCGGTGTTGCAGCATTATTAAAACAAGCTCAGCCTGATTTACAGCCAGAGGATGTAAAAGCAATATTAATGAATACAGCTGATTCACTTAGTAAACCGTACAGCGTTTTTGAACAAGGTGCTGGACGTATTGACCCATATAATGCAATTCATTCAACTATCGAAATCAAGGTAAAAGATAAAACGCCAATGATTGTTAATGGAAAAGAAAAACAACTTAGTGAAGAAACAGGTGCACTTAGCTATGGTAATGTTGCTTATGATGGCAAAGACTTCTCAGACTCAAGAGCAATTACTTTATTGAACAGAGGAGAAGAAACGAAAACATTTGATGTGGAAGTAAACTTCCAAACCAATTTACGTGGTTCAAAGGATGCAGCTGCAAACGGTGTAACTGTACAAGCTCCTTCCTCAGTTACTTTAAAAGGAATTAGCCAAAAGAAAATGAATATTTCCTTAAACATTCCTAAAACAGCGGAAAAAGGAATATATGAAGGATATGTGGTGTATACAAACAAAGATAATCCATCTGAAACGTATCGAGTACCATTTGGTGTACACTTTGTTGAACAAGGGTTCCAGGAAATGACTCTTGATCGACAAGCTATGTCTAATGATCGAAATAATTTAAACAACCCATTATTTTATCCTTATGTAGTGGCTAAATTCTCATTAAAATCTCATATGAGAAATATCGATGTTGTTTATACTGATGCAGTAACTGGTAAGGATTTAGGTTTAGCGAATACATTCGATGGTACTGCTTTTGATGAAGGTGTGGGGTACAATATTGCAGCAACTTTAGGAGCATACTATCCATTTACAAACGACGATAACAATCCGGTTAGTAAGATACCAGTTTTAGCTGAAGAAGGTTTTTATAAGCTTAAACTAATTGGTTATGATGACGAGGGTAAAGCATATACAATCTCTCAAGATCTATTAGTTGATAATACAATGCCAAATTTATTTGATGTGCAAATAGATGGGGAAAAAGAAGGTAATCCATTTATTGAGTATAAAGAAGGCCAAAAAACAGTTGGAATGAATGCTTCAATCAATGACAAATCTGTTGAATTGATGAAAGCAGCTGGACTAAAGATTGATCAATCAAAAAATCAAATTGGTTATTTCTATCATAGCCCATGGTTAACTGGTAGACTTCCATTAGATGAAAATGGAAAAATGAAGGATGAAATCGAAATGGCTCCAAGTATACCATTTCTAAATGTTCGATTTGTTGGAGCAGACCAAGCAACGAATGCTTTTGGTGAAAAGCAATACTTTTTCGTTAAAGAAGGAACACCTTATGTTTACGGTCAACCAAACGGGTCTACAAGATTAAGTAGAATGGTTACTCGCCCGGGCGATACAAGAACGATTACACTTACTGCTAATAATGTGAGCAAGTTAAAGCAGGCAGGTTACAGCTTTACAACAAAAACTGCTGATACTGAAATCGTAAATATTGCATTAAATCCTGCGGCCGGGAAACTTGGTGGACAATTAAACGTTACAACAACAAATCCATCCAGTACGTCTGTTAAATCTGATATTAATGTCACATTTGATGGTTCATCTGAAGTATCTGGTGATGTACCGATGGTTGATGTAACATTTAAAATTTCAGAATCAATCGGTCTTTCATTCTCAAGCTTTAATACTGTATCTTCAACTTTTACAGGTGTAGACAATTCGGTAACAAAACCATTTACTTTTATTGTTCCGATAATTGTTCTGTCAGATATCTCAGGAGTTACTAGTTACATTCACCCAGAAAGCTTCCAAAATGCAGATGGTACATTGAAACAGATTGATTTTACAAAAATTGGAGCAAATGTAAAAATTGTAGATAGTAATGGAAAATCATATTCTGGATTAATGGATACGCGAGGACAATTTTTTGCAACTGGATTACCAGTCACTAAAGATGAATTTACAGTAATAACAGATGTTCCCGGTCACTTTACTACTAGTGGTAAATTCGACAGAGTATATAAAATGTTGGACGATACTATGTATGGACTTAATGTCAGGATCGGAACTGAATCAGTTTCTGTAGGAAAAGCTGGTGATGTAAATAAAGATCATGTAATTGATATAAATGACGCATTAGCAATTCAAACGTACTGGGGAACAAATAAGCGTTCAGCTGATATCAATTTTGATGGGACAGTTGATGCAAAAGACTTCATTTATGTAGAGAAGAATTTCTTATTGCAAAACCCAGAGGTAGATAATGCTCCAAAACCAGTTAATCGAAATAAAGGTAAGACGCTTGAGGATATTAAGAATGAGTTAGGCATACAGTAAATGTGATTTAAGTTTTAATGTTTCAAAGTTTGGAAATTCTAATTTAATACAGTAGGATCATAAAAATGCATTTTCCTAATTGGGAAAATGCATTTTTTATCATTATGTTTAAATGCTTTTCTTACAATTTGGATTTTGATACTTTCAATCATTGAAATATTTATAGTATACTAATAAACGCTAACAAAAGGAGAAAAATATGAACATCGAAAAATTAGAATATCTTGTTGAGGTCGCAAAAACAGGTTCCTTCTCGGTTGCTTCACAAAATCTTTTTGTAAGTCAATCGGCTATTAGTCAATCGATTGTTAGTATTGAGAAACAATTAGGTTTAACACTATTCAAACGATCAAGAGGTAATAGTGCCATTCCAACAAATGAAGGAGCAGAGATTATTTCAATTGCGAATGAGGTATTTTTAAAATATCAAGAGCTTATCGAAAAAGCGCAATTATTAAATAGTAATGTGACTGGTAACTTAAAAATATCAACAGTTCCAGGGTTTATTGCACCACTTCTAAGCCCAATTTCGGCTATTAAAAAAGACCATCCTATGGCCAATATTGAAATCTATCAAAAGCCTGGCCAAGAAATTATAAATGATATAAGAGAGAATCGAAGTGATATCGGTATATTACCTTATATTAAACATTTACTAGAAAAAAATGATGATATAGTTTATCAAAAATTGTTTGAAGGAAAAATGAAGTTATTAGTAAGCAAGGAGTCTTCATTAGCAAAACAATCATTTGTTACGCCAAAACAAATTGTTAATGAAACACTTATTTCTTATAAGGGTGAATTCATTCAATCGTTTAAACATAATTTCTTTCAGAAATTTGGCGTTATGAATGAATTATTTTCATCTACAAATATTGAAACAATCTGGAAAGCAATCGATGAAAATCTAGGTGTCTTATTTATTCCAGATTTTTATGGGGTTGACTACAAGTTTAGCGAAAATGTTGCCATATTAGATATCGTAGATTATGACGCCACACATATTCAATATGGATGGATTATGTCTAGTAAAAAGCACTTTTCAAGAATAATTAGAGACTATATAACGATATTAAAAGAAGAATTACAATTAAAATGATTTTTAAAGGTGGATGAAATTTTCATCCACTTTTTTTATTTATTTAATGTTCATGGAATTTAACATTCTAGGTTAACGAACAGTTCAAAAAGACGATATGACCTTGTTTAAGTATTTAAAAAGGTCATATCAGCTTTTTAATAATTGTATTGTAAAGTTGGTAAAGGTAAAAAACTAAAAAGTATATAATGTAAATTCAATTTCAGAATTTAAAGGATTTTTAGACGAGCAGCGAAAAAAATTGATGATTCGTTAAACTTACTTAGAAGTTTGTTACCTATAATAGAAGACAAACATTACAATCAAGGCATAAATAATGAAATGCAAAAAGTGAGAAAAGATCAAGAAGTACTTGATGGGAAATTAAATAAGGTCTTAGTAAAGAATGAGATTATAGACACAATGTTATACAAATTAGATAGTGAATATGGTAAAGAGGCAACAGATTTTTTAAATAGTGATAAAAGTACAATTCAGACATATTATAGATATTTAAATCCAACACCATCTCAATTTAATAATTTATATTTTGATGTTGTTAATAATGAAGAACTTTACATAAAAATAAAAGAGGAAACAAATATATCTAATGAAGACGTATCATATTATGCAAATGCTAATATGGTATTAAGTTCAGGACAGTTGAACGTACTAGCTTTATCAATTTTTATTGCAACCAATGAAGCACAGAGCTGTAGTTATTTTGATTTTATAGCAATTGACGATCCAATACAAAATATGGATGATATCAATAGGTTTTCTATTTGTGATGTTTTAAGTCAACTAACTAGACAATTAATCTTTTCAACACATGACCAAGAATTTTTGAGTTTATTTCTAAAGAAAAATGAACATCAGATAGATAAAATCACTCTTTATGCTCTAAACTCAGAAGACAATCAATATCTTCCTTTAAAACTAATTAATTGATTATAATCAGTTTTAAAAAAAAATTTAATTCATCTCGAAAACAAGTCCACTCATTTTGATCAATAA
>NZ_JBALMS010000017.1:0-16357 GCF_036962205.1 Bacillus sp. JJ664
AAATTCAATTAACCGTCACTTTTTTGCACTTTAAATTAACTTAAAGGAAAAGTATATTAAATTTAAGGGCTAGAAATCGTTTTCTTCTGATCTTCAATTCAGTGAAAGTAGGATCATAGAAACTAATGATGCTTTTCTACTCTTAGTAATAAAGGTAAATGATGAAAAACTGTTTTTAACTTCGCTGTTTTGTATGAATTACCTAATATAAGCAATGGAGGTATAATATATAATTTCTGCTAAAATTATTTGAATTAATATTGAAATTAAGAAATTGCTTTTTTATGCAATTTAATTTCAGAATATTTAAAATACTACATAGTAAGATTGATACATTATGTTTTCCTTTGATGGGAAAGTAACTTTAGTTGTTTTTTACTAAAGTTCAAACGATGCTAGGTTAATTACAGGACAAGTATTGCAGTTAATGAAGGAGTTACTGATGGTACCTAAAAAGGTGTCTAGTATAAAAACAAAAAAATTGAAAATGAAAGAGGGATTTAGAATGGCAGAATATCCATTATTAGAATCAGTTTACATGAACCCGGAGGAATTACCATGGATTCCATGGATGGAAGGCGTTCAATTTAAATTACTAAAAGCAAACCCAATAAATGGTCAATTTTTTGTTTTATTACAAGCTTCAAAAGGTGCAGCAATGCCTGCACATTATCATCATGGCACAGTTATTGTCTATACCATTCAAGGTGCATGGAACTATGAAGGTGAAGACTGGATTTCTAAAGCAGGAGATGTCATTTTTGAACCAGCAGGATCACTTCATACACCAATCATGCGCAGTGAAGAAGATGTAATTGTTTTAAATATTTTAGATGGTTTATTAGATTTCCAAGACGATGTAGGAAACTCAATTTTCAAATTAAATTGGGTGGCTGCTCTTGATATGTACAAAGCATATTGTGATGCTACTGGAACAGAATTTAAGGATTTAACAAAGTTTTAATTCATAATTAATTTTAAAAATCAGTTAACCCCTCCTTTATTAAAGGGGGGGTTAATGATTTTAAAATACGAAATTAGTACGATACAGCATTAAGTAACTTGTTTAAAATTCGAATCTATTTTCCCGTGAGCGTTTAAAAACTGAAAGTATTCATTAGTTTAAAGATAAAGAGGAGAGGAATTATGGATTACAATTTAAATAGAAATTTAAAAAATAGTGCAGCAATGTATCCAAATCGTTTTGCATATACATTTTTAGATCAAAGTGTAACTTATCAAGAATTAGATGAAATGGTTGATAAAGTTGCATTAGGATTATATGAGAATGGAATAGGCAAAGGAGATCGAGTAGCTTTAGTACTTGGAAATTGTCCTGAATTTGTGATTGCATATTATGGAATATTACGTACAGGTGCATCAGTCGTGCCGATTAATCCGATTTTTACTCCTCGGGAAATTACTTACATTCTATCAAATAGTAAAGCTAAGGCAGTTATCGCGAACAGTGGATTAAGTCATTTATTGTCATCGTTAGTTAATACGCTAGAAAATTTAAAAATTACTTTCTACACAGAATCACTTAATCCTTATAATAGTTGGGAACAGCTACTTCAAAGTTCGGAAAATGAGTTTGTTCCACCTTCTATTGAAGAGAATGATCTTGCGGTTGTTTTATATACCTCTGGAACAACAGGAAATCCAAAAGGTGCAATGCTTTCTCATAGAAATATGGGTTCGAATGCAGAAACTTTTGCGGAATTTTTTGGTTATACTCAAGAAGATCGAATTATCGCTACGTTACCAATGTTTCATGTATTTTGTATGACAGTTTGTATTAATACACCTATTAAATGTGGTGCTCACATTTTAATTATTCCAAAGTTTAATCCTACCGAAGTAGTTAATACAATCAGTAGAGAAAAAGCAACATTGTTTGCTGGTGTTCCAACTATGTATAGTTTTATGATGCAGGTAAATGCTACGGCTGAAGATTTTTCATCAATTAGAGCATGTTTCTCTGGTGGTGCTTCATTACCACTTGAGCTACTTAATAGATTCCAGGAAAGATATAAAGTTGATATATTAGAAGGCTATGGTTTATCTGAAACAGCTCCAATTACTACATTTACACCTTTAAATGGAATTAGAAAATCAGGTTCAATAGGTATAAATATTCCAAATGTCATTAATAAGGTTGTTGATCCAAATGGTTTTGAAGTACCAGTTGGGGAAATTGGAGAATTAATTGTTCAAGGACCGAACGTCATGCTGGGCTATTTAGAAATGCCTGAAGCAACACTTTCTTCTATTAAAGATGGATGGTTTTATACAGGAGACTTAGCGAAGATGGATGAGGATGGTTATTTTTATATAATTGACCGTATAAAGGATTTAATCATAGTAGGTGGTTATAATGTTTATCCAAGAGAAGTAGAAGAGGTATTATACCAACATCCTGCAGTTGTTGAAGCAGCTGTAATCGGAATTCCTGATAGTAATTATGGAGAAAGTGTAAAGGCATTTGTAGTTTGTAACGATCAAAATACTTCAATTGAGGAGATTATGTTATTTGCTAAAGATAGATTAGCAAAGTACAAGAATCCAAGAGAAATAGAAATTTTAACTGAACTTCCAAAGAACACTACTGGTAAAATATTAAGAAGAGCTTTACGTACTTCGGTTGAAAGTAAGTAATTAGTTTGTAAGATTAATTTTCATAATTTTAATCTATTATCCACTTTCATAATTCGATTTCAATAAAAGGAGAAACAAATGTGACTACTGTAATGCAAGCTTAAAGTCTAGTGAATTTCGTTTTGTTGTTCTCTAATGAATTATAATTAAACATAAATTGAAAGTACAAATAATATCGGAGGAACCTAAATAAATACTACACCCTGACTCCTGGTAAGCTAAACCATTTATAGCTTTACACAAAAAATGCACAGACTTACTAAAAACTATAGAAATAACAGAATATCAATGCATATTATTTCATCGGTCTATTGATTTATAGAACTTAATTGACCTAAAATATTCAGTAATACTGAGTAATCTTCGTACGCTGTAATTGACAGGGGAGGGGTCGCTGGTTCAAGTCCAGTTGGGATCATAAAAATGACAAGGCTCAAACCTAAGTATAAAAAGGGTTTGGGCTTTTCTTGTTCCCGCTATGATGAAACTATATAAGTGCTGAAAGATTCTAAGTACAGAACATACCGTACTAGAACAATCTATGAATTCGTATCAAGATTCCTGGACACTGCGAGAGACAAGTAAAGGTAGATAAATTGATAGATACTTACGATGAAATGGATGCTGGTAAACTAAAGTATTTCTAATAAGCAATAATGAGAGCTGGAGATGAATAAATACAAGAACTCTACATAAAGAAAAGCAAGACAAGGATATTGAGCAAATATTAAAAGATAAAAAATTAAATTCGAATGCCATCATGAAATTGAAGCATCTCTATTTTGAAGGATTTAACGGATTCAGTGTTTAAACTGGGTACCAAAATGTAAATGAGCCAGTCCATTCCAGGGGTTATGCATGTTCGTGTTACAAGAATATGCCAGGAAAATATAGCTTCAAGTAAAGAAGTAGTACGAGCGCATAAGGTATGGGAACTATATGGCTATAATGGTAAAGGATTATTAGTTGCAGTTGTAGATTCAGGAATTGATTATACACATAAAGATATGACATTATCTGAAGCAGCGAAAGCAAAAGAAAATTGGACGAAGGATAAAATCACTTAAAAATTTAATATTGCTCACAAATTGAACTATCAGATAACGCAAGGGGCTTAAGGAGAGAATCGTAATGAATATATTTACGAAATAGAATATGTGTTTCTAGTTCTATTTACACATTTTAAAAACACTCAACTTTTATATGTTTGTAAAATTCTATTAATGTTGTTAATTCCCCAAAAATTAAGAGAAAAACTCTTACTAAAAAAATATAACTTTCGACAAAATCATTAACATTCTTTCTTATAAAAACTTGAAAATCTATTTTAATAGTCTTTATTTATCATTTTTTTACATAAAATTTCAACAAGTATGTCTATAAATGGAGGGTCAACCGCAGCTGTAACAACCATACTTCTATCATCATTTACCGTTTTTGGAGAAACGAATGATACTTTAACTGAGCCCTCTTATGAAGCATCCTTACAATCATTCAAGCGATTCTATGGTACAAGCTTTTTACCAGACAGGTCTCCTTAATTTAGGTCCGGTAGGTCTTTTTGTGAATTAGAGAATAGCTTTATTAAACGCAAGTAGAGGAGTGTATTCAAAAGGGCCAGTAGCTAAATGGAAATGGCAGTTAAATATAGGTAGTATCACAATGTTTTAAAGGGGTAGAACTGCTTTTTTTCCTTATTTTAAAAGCCAATATCATGTAGATTAATAGCGAAATTTAGTATGAAAATCATATGAAATTTAGATGTAAATAACTGGTTTTCAATCAGAAGTTAAAATAATTTTCATCAAATCTCGCATATTACCCCAAACTTAATAGAGTCACTCTATTTAATATTCCTATTTAAATATCACTCTATTTAATATTTTTCCAAACTTTTTTGAAAATAATGGAGAATACTTACTGTTTTGTCGAATAGAGTCGATAGGTAAAGTGCGATATTTCCCCAATACAAGAAATTTGTTGAACCAAGTAAAATTAACTTACGGTTTAAACATTGTGAATATTCGTTAGATTCAAACCATAATAGCGAATGATTTCATTACTTTGGGGGGGGAAATATGAATTACAGAAAAATTATTACTAAAAGACAAACAAAGAAAGTATTTTCGTTTTTAGCGTTAAGTGCAATGTTAGTAAACCTTGCATTACCTCAATCTTTAACACATGTACATGCAGAAACGAAGCAAAATCAGCAAAATCTTTCCAGTGATACCTTTGGTGCGAAAGAAGTAAACCGTATTCTTGACGGGCTTACTCCTGAACAAAAGGCAAACATAAATAAGCTCACTGGAGCAGATAATGCTCAAAAAATCCGTGTGGATCAAAAAGATTTGAAAAGTCAAAAAAATATCAATGTAATTGTTCAATTTAAACAAGATCCAGCAAAAATCCAATTGATTAAGCAATCTTTGGCTAAAGGTGGAGCAAGAGTAAATAGTCAAGCTTTTGCAAGCTCATATTCAGACGCACAAAAAAAGGTTGAAGATTCTCATGCTAAATTTAAGAGATTTGTAAATGAACAGCCCAAAACAGAAATAATTGGTGGGAAATCTGTTAAAACGGGTATTAGTATTACGCGTGAATTTTCAGATGCATTTAATGGAGCAGCTGTAACACTACCAGCAAAAATGATTGAAAAAATTGCTGAAAATCCAGAAGTTGCTTCTATTTGGTCTCAAGTAGAATATGCGGCTGATGAAGGATCTACGTCAACTGCAGTAGAGGTAAGTGCTTCAGGTAAGCCTACAACAGGGCTTTCATTATTAGGTTTAGATAAACTTCAAGCTGAAGGTCATACAGGTATTATTAAATCTGGTCCTCGTGCAGGCCAAAAAATTAAGGTTGGTGTATTAGATACTGGTATTGACTATAACCACCCTGATTTGAAGGCTGTTTATAAAGGTGGACATGACTTAGTAAACAATGAAGGATTCGATGCAAATGGAAATATCAAATATGTTGATGACAATGACCCAATGGAAACGACTTATGAAGATTGGGTAAATGCGAAGGCGAATCCAGATGCATATGGACCACCTCCTGCAGATTATAAGCAGTATATCACATCCCATGGTACTCACGTTTCAGGAACAATTGCTGCAAATACGACAAATAATAACGATGTCTACTCAGCAAACGGTGTAGCGCCAGATGTAGACCTTTATGGTTATCGTGTATTAGGTCCTGGTGGACGAGGCACATCAGATTCTGTATTAAACGGGATTGATCAAGCAGTTAAGGATGATATGGATGTTATCAATCTGTCGCTTGGTGCAAACATTAATGATCCGCTTTACCCAACAAGTATAGCTATTAACAATGCTACTTTAACTGGTGTTGTTTGTGATGTTGCAGCAGGTAATGCTGGTCCAGGTGCAGCGACTGTAGGATCACCAGGAACATCTGCATTAGCGATAACAGTTGGTGCAAGTACTATTCCTGGAGATATTGCAGTAATGACACTAACGAACGGCTCCGCTTCTTATCAAGCTCGTTTATTTGGTAAAACTTTCGCACAAGCAGACGATGCATTTAATGGACAAACATTTCCAATTGTTGATGTCGGCTTAGGTAGTGCGGAGGATTATAATGGATTAAATCTGTCTGGTAAAATAGCTCTTGTGAAACGTGGCGGAGAGTATTTGTCAACAAAAATGGCAAATGCACATAAAGCAGGCGTAGCAGGTATGATTATTTGGAATAACAATGACGAAGCAGAAAACCAAGGATATATAACGAACGGTTTAGGCGTTAGCATGGATAATGTTTATTCTGTTTCATTAACTCAAGCGCTGGGACAAGCGCTATCTGATGCCATTTATAAGGATCCTAAATCTGCAACGATTTCGTTCCCGACTACACTTGATGCGCCAGTTACAAAGAAAGGCGACGAGTTGGCAAACTTTAGCTCAACTGGGCCAGTAAAAGATTGGACGATCAAGCCAGATGTTGTTGCGCCTGGTGTTGATATTTCGTCTACTGTTCCATATGACGTTTGGGAGCCACAAGATGGAGTAAGTGTAGAAAATAGAGATTATAAGTATGCTTATGAGTTAATGTCTGGGACTTCAATGGCAACGCCTCACGTTGCAGGTATTTCAGCATTGATTTTAGCTGCAAATCCAGAATATACTCCGGCAGATGTCAAGACGGCATTAATGAATACAGCTAGAGATATAAATATAGATTCAAAGACTTATAGCGTATACCAAGTTGGTGCTGGACGTGTTGATCCTGCGCGAGCAATAAAAGAGAAAGTGAAAATCCAAATTTTTGAAAAAACATTTGCAGTTGATTCCGATACAAATGCATTAGGTGAAGTTGATAGCCTAACAGGAAGCATGTACTTTGGCTTTAAAGGTAGAGGAGAAGGCGCAACAAACGGATCTGATGATGTCATTTCATCGAAAGATTTTAACGTAACAAACCAAGGAACTAGTAGTAAAACGTTTAAAGTAAGTACCCAATTTATTTCATCAAAATTTGCTGGTTCTAATAAAGTAGGACCTGGTACAGGAAATGATGTCAAAATTGATTTTACTGCCGGTGGTTCAAACGTGACATCAATTAATGTTGAGGGTGGCAGTACTGTTAATGCAACGGCAAAAATTACTGTCCCGTCAAACTCATTAGATGGTATTTACGAGGGGTATATTAATCTTGTAAATGCAGCAGACGCATCGGAGTCTTATCGCATTCCATTCACGATCGTCGTAGCAGAAAAAGGCATCGATACTTTTAAAGTGGGTATTAAAGCGATGGCAATGCCAGGTGGAATATCTGCCTATAACTTCTCGGTTAATAATCAAATGGAAAGCATGTATATTGTATTAAAAGATAAGGACGGGAAATATTTAGGTGTAACAAACACTTTAACTAATGCTAGTAATATTAATCCAGGTGTCCAATATGGCCCGTCGTTAATGCTATTTAATGGCCAATACATTCCGTTTACAAAACCATATGAAGGGTCATACGATGAATCTGGATTGTCAGATAAGATCGAATATATTAAAGAAGGTTCATACTCTGTTGAGATGATTATGACTGATGCAGCTGGTGAACGCTACACTGCAGAAGATACTGTTTATGTAGATAGTACACCACCAACAATCAGTATGGATAGCGACTCAAAGCCAGGGATTTATGAAATCGACCCTTCAGGTTACCAACCCGGTCAAGAAATTAAAGGATTTTATGGAACTGTTTATGACTCGAACATCGATGTCATGAAAAATAATGGCGAAACTTCGGTGCTAAGTCCAAAAGATGGTAGAACGCCAGTATCAGTCGATCAAGCATTGAATGGAGTTGTGGGTTACCAAGATAGTTATTATCCAACTGTATACTTTGATACAGATGAGAAAGGTCGTTTCCATTTTGGAATTTCACCTGAAGACTTAAATTCTAAATTTGGTAGCTATTTTTGGTTATATCCATATGATTATTCTGGGTCTGGTGATCCAAGTATAACAAAACAGGAATATTATTTTATTAAAAAAGGAAATCCTTATGTAACAATTACTAATTCTGGCGGTGTAGATGGAGGAAAAGGTAATGAAGATAAGGTAATAGTCGATAACAATAAACCGTTCAAAACGACAATTGCTACAAAGTACGGCGTGGGTATGACAGGCGCAAAAGTGATTCTTAATGATAGAGGAGTTTATAAATTTACTAATATTAGACTCTCAGAAGAATATAAAAACTATCTAATCAGTAAAGGAGTCGACCCTTCAACAGTATTAACTGTTAGTGAGCCGTATAAACATCAAACCTATCAAATAGGTAAAAACATTGATATTACTATATCTGGAATTGATACAAATGGTGCCCTAGACCATGATATGAGTATTATCGAAGCAGATGTGACCTATACAAATGAAGATCCGGTTGTTGGCCCGTTTGAGTTTAGTTTATTAACAGCACCAACTTTAACGTTATCTGGTACAGATACTAATGTAGCATGGTTCCCTACAAATGTACCTTATGTGCGTCAATCAAAATCTATGCTTCGAGGACGTTTAGCGGCTGAATCTTTCGCAAAAAACACAATAAACAATAACTATCCTCAATTTACAGTAGATGCAGGAGCGAAAGTTACTGTTAAAGATGATAATGGTAATATTTCTGAAACGGATAATCCTACAACTCCAAATAACACAATGGCTTATACGTTTATCAACCCGTATTGGGCAGTTACGATGCCTGTAAGTAATGCACCTTATTCAGTCGAAGCGAATGTGCCAGGACATTTCAAGGGATATGCGAAAACACCAGTCATTGGAGAAAATAAATTTGGATATCAATCAGGAACAGTAAAAGATATACCAACTCTTTTCCCGATTCTGTTAGGTGGAGATGTCAATGGGGATAACGTCATCGACATGAAGGATTTGAAGGAAGAAATCAATGTTTATTATCAATATAAGAACCTAAGTACATTTGGGAATCCAGACAATACTACAGCGAAGAAAACTGAGTTCTTGAAAAACAATAGAAATGCGGATATCTATTGGATCAAGCCATCAACGTTTGGTTATGGGATAGATTATAATGACTTTTATTTTATCTTCAAGAACTTTGGTAAACAAAATCAAAGCGCAATCGATGCAGGAATTACGGTTCCATCTGCACAAATGACAGTAGATCAAGATATGAACATTACGACACAGTATGGTGGATCTATCACATTAAAAGCAGGTGACACGCTACAACAGGTAATACAAAAGTTAAATTTTGCAGGTCCAAAACAAAAAACGTTTGGAACTATTCCAAAATTACAAGACTTACAAAATGGTGCGACTATTACCCTTATACCTCAAAGCGATGTATTCGTTGATGATGTGGTATGGAGAAAAGCGATAACAAATGTCTTAATCGGTTCAACCGATGTAACAAGTGCAGTAAATATCAAACCAGCATACCAGTATAGAGACGTAAATGGACAAACACAGACTATGCCTACTCAAATTATCTTGCCAGGTTCTTTATTTTCTGCGGCAGCTAATTATACGGCTACGATTAAGGCTACTGGATATCAAGATGTAACTACTAGCTTTACGGTTTCAGTAGTACCAATTCCGACGCCTGTAATTCCAATTATCACAGACCCAGCCATTGCACATATTGGTAAGGATTTAACGTTAACTTTCCCAGAAGATTCGAACTGGCGAAATGGAATCAATAAAGTAGTTGTAACAACGAATAGTGGTAAAAGTATAGATATCACGAATTTAACCAATCCAGATACAAATCAAAAATATTACGACATTAGTCAACCAGGAAAAATTATTTTCAATGCAAAAACATTTATGACAAATGCAACTCTTAATCCGAACGATGGCATAACATATAATCAAGCGACGATTAGCCCTGGTGGAACAAGTTATTTGCCAAATCTTTATAAATTTACTATTAGCTCAATAGGTGCGAATGGAACGGTTTATCCAGATGTTTTCGTAGGTTCTGACCCTATTTACACAGCTCAACAACCTGTTGGATATAGTATTACGTTTAACAGCCAAGGTGGCTCAGACATTAAAACAATGGCAGTGGGATATAAAGCGAGCGCGAGCCGTTCAGATGGACCAAATAGTGATTTACTAGGCTTTATGGCTCCAAAGCCAACAAGACCGGGATATAAATTCTTAGGTTGGTATAATGAACCATCTGGAATTACAGTATGGGATCCTGGAGTATTAACTGCAGACAAAACAGTCTACGCAAAATGGCAAATGAACTTTACACAAAGCTATTCACCTGTTGATGTAACGAAACCAAATGGTATCAAGTTCGACGGAACAAGTGGAACATCTGGAATTGGTTGGGTGCTTGGTGAAGGAGATCTTAATATCAACATTCCAGATTATGCGGCTAATATCCCTTGGTTAACAGGTAAGGATAAAATTGAAAAAATCGAAGCAACTTACTATAAACTGAAGAGCGATGGAACTGCAGAAGCTACACCAACAACGTATACATTAGATCCAAGCACATATGACATGTCATCCAATGATCGAATTGGAACGCTTTCATTTACGACTCAAACTGAAAGCTATGCGACTGAACATCCAAACGAAAAGTTTGCCTTTAGTGCAGCACCAAGTTTAGGAAATGTAGGAAACATCAAAGGCTACATGTTAAAAGTTACAGCAACAACTGGTGAAACAACTGAGATACCGGATGTTATGTTAGGCTATAGACGTCACATTGACTTAAACGGTGGAACACTGAAGAATCAAAATGATTTATACTTCTCCGATCAACTTGTAAATGGAAAAGCTAGTGTACCAAACATGAGTACAGCTTTATCACATGTAACAAACGGAAATCTTTCAATTAGTGAAAAATTATATCTAGACAGTGCGAACTCAAGTGATAAAGTGTCACCAATTTCACAAAATAATGGTATATATCTAACAGATAATGCAACCTACTATTTATGTTGGATGAAAACTGCACCAACTGTTTTAAAAGATACAGTTGAAAATAGTGTAGGCAATGAAATAACATTAACCTTTACAGATGATGGAACTTGGAAAAATAATATCAAACAAGTGAAAATTGGTTCAAAAGAATTAGTATTAGATAAGGATTATACAATTACAAATAGCTCTATTACATTAAACAAAGACCTATTCATAGCAGGACAAAAGGTCAATGTGGTGATTGTTTCTGAAGGTTACGCGGATGCATTAGTTATTGACCAAGTTGTTGGTTATAAAGTAACGTTTGTATCAAATGGTGGTGATCCTGTCCCCGCTCAAATCGTTGATCGAAGTGCAACGAAGCCAATCGATCCAACAAAGGTTGGCTATAAGTTCTACGGTTGGTATTTGGATCAAAATTTAACAATTCCATATGATTTTGCAAGCATTGTAACAAAACCAATTACACTTTATGCTAAATATGCATTAGTGGGTTCTCTAGTTATAACAGATAGTACAGATAACGCTCTTGGAAATGATATTACACTTGAATTCGTTGATTCTGAGTGGGCAAACGCTATTACCAGAATTAAGGTTGGAGGAGTTACTTTAGATGAATCGAAATACAAGGTAGATAAGGCTGCACGTACGATTACATTGGATAAGAGTGTCTTCACTAAAACTGGAGATTTCTTAATCACGATCAGTGCAACTGATTATGCAAATGTCACTGTAACTCAAAAAGTTGTGAATGGATATAATGTCCATTTTGTGGTTAAGGATAATGCTCCATTTGAAGTAAAAGACCAAATTGTAGCACGTAGAATAACTGCACCAACTGTTTATGGTTATGATATAACTTGGTTCGCAGATGAAGAATGCACAATACCATGGGATTTCACAAGTTCGATCTATTCTGCAAAAACACTTTATGGAAAGTGGTCACCAACTAAATTTACTGTTATTTTTGATCGTCAAGATGGTAGTTTAGTAGAGTCTAAAACAGCAGCATATAACACGACAATCACAGAGCCATCAGCACCAACAAGAACTGGATATACATTCGTTGGCTGGTACAAGGATGCAGCAGCTCAGAATGTATGGAATTTTGCAACTGATAAAGTAACAGAAAATACAGTTCTTTATGCAAAATGGAGTATCAACTCGTATACAGTATCATTTAATAGCCAAGGTGGAAGTGAAGTAGATTCTAAAAAAGCAAACTACAACACGACAATTGAACAACCACCAACAGCACCAACAAGAAAAGGTTACACATTTGCTGGTTGGTATAAAGATGCTGAAGGTCAAGAAACATGGAATTTTGTAACAGATAAAGTAACAAACGATGTAACGCTTTATGCAAAATGGTTATTAAATAAACCAGTTGTTAATCCAATCGATGACAATGATACAAAGATTTCTGGACAGTCGGTAGCAAATGCAACAATCACTGTAAATATCAGTAGTGTTGTAATTGCAACTGGAAAAGCTGATTCCAATGGAATATTTAATATCAAGATAAAACAAATTAAAGCAGGTACAGAGTTATCTGTATATGCTATAGATGCAACTGGAATTCAAAGTGGTATTACAAAAGTCAAAGTGCAATTAAAAAAGTCAAAGTAATAACAATACAAGCAATTGATAAAGCTGGAAATATTGGCAAATGAAGGAAGAGGTTCTGTAACGATATAGTAAACAAAAAACAAGCATACCATGTATGCTTGTTTTTTTATGATGATACAACGATCTTTCAAGAAATTTTTGAAAGAGTGAGTAGTTTTACTCGTGAACTCAAATTGTAAATGCAAAATTTATAAATATTTCCCCAATTTATCTATAATTTCTCCCTTCAATAATAGATAAAATACGCACAAAATGAAGATAAAATACCTAGTAAATAAAGCGGTGTTTTTCAAATAAATACAAAGAACGATATGTATTGACAATAAGTTGTGTCTGATTGAATAAGTCTTTTGAATTAGGAGGGCAGACTATATTTTCCCAATTTACAGAACTCTTTCTATTCTTAATAATGATAAGTACATAAGTAATTTGTAATGAAAACTCGCGAAGGTAATGTAGACTAATCATACTCAAATTTCTTTTCAAATCGTTGAATTTTATTCATTCAGACTTACGTATGGAATAATAGAATCGGAGGAAGAAAATGGGGAAAAAGGGAAAGAATAATCGTAAATTTATTAAAAGCTTGGCTGTGTTTACTCTTTCAACTAGTTTTATTTTAAGTTCTCTTGGCCAAGTATCAAATGTCTCAAAGGCCGTTAGCGTTTCGACTGTTGATAAGATGCTTGCGAATTTAACTGAGGAACAACGATCAGCTCTTCATCAACTGACTACAAATGAAGCATCTGGCCTTCAAGTTTCTGCAGATACTGATTTAAATTCTACAAAACAAACTCATGTCATTATTGAGTTTGTAAATAAGCCAGCAAAAGTTGCAAAAATGGTAGCAAGTATGAACGGACAACAATTATCAAATGCAGATGCATCAAATTTAATAGATCAAGATCATGAAGTGTTTAAATCAGACATTCAACAAATTTTAGCAGGTGATCAACAAAACAAGATAGATTATAAGATTACTAAATCATATAAACATGCTATTAATGGCGTATCAATGACGCTACCAGCTAACCAAATTAAAAATCTTTTAAAATCAAAAGCAGTTAAATCAGTATGGAGCAATGAAACATTTTCAATTGAGCCACCTGCTGAGGAAAGTAATCAATTTAAAACGGATGAATTTAATATCGCGAATTATTCGCCTTACGATGCTCTTGACCGTTTGCATGCAGAAGGATTTACTGGTAAAGGAATTAAAGTAGGGATTTTAGATACGGGTATCGATTATCATCATCCAGACTTAAAGGATGCCTTTAAGGGGGGATATGATTTTGTTGATAATGATAATGATCCGATGGAAACAACATATGATGATTGGAGAAAATCAGGTAAACCCGAATTTCAAACTAATTCATATTACACAGAACATGGAACTCACGTAGCAGGAATTATTGGTGGCCGTGGGGTAGCCGATAGTGAGTTTAAAACTGTTGGTGCTGCACCAGAAGCTGACCTTTATGCATATCGAGTACTAGGACCCTACGGTAGTGGAAACACTGATGCGATTCTTGCGGGGTTAGATCGTGCTGTACAAGATGGTATGGATATACTAAATCTGTCATTAGGTAATGGTTTAAATGATCCACTTTACGTAACTTCAATTGCTGTAAACAACACTGTACTTAGTGGAGTAACGACAGTAGTAGCAGCTGGTAACAGTGGTGATAAATCATATACATTAGGCTCACCAGGTGCTGCGGCATTGGCCTTAACTGTTGGTGCATCTTCAGTTGCAATCGATCTTTACCAATTCACTGGTGTACAAAATGGGATGAATTATACAGTAAGACAATTAGCGAGAAATTATAATGATGATTTAACACAGTTAAAAGGAAAAACTTATCAGCTTGTAGATGTTGGACTGGCTAGAACTACATCTGACTTTAATGGTAAGGATTTAAATGGAAATATTGCTTTTATTAAACGAGGCTCGAATGCGTTAATAGATAAAATCAAAAATGCAAAAGCAAGAGGTGCTATAGGCGTCCTAATGTACAATGATGAAGCAAATAGTGGTGAAGGACCAATTCAGTCATTCTTAGGAGAATCGGTTGATGCAATTCTAGCATTTTCAGTATCAAATGCTGATGGAAAAGCAATATTAACAGCTATCAATACAGGTAATACAAGCTTCACATTTGGAGATTATTCAAAGGTAAAGACAACAGGGGATGAATTGGCGGCATTTAGTTCTCGTGGACCTTCTCGAGTAAATTATGATATTAAGCCAGAGGTAACTGCTCCTGGCGTATCAATCATGTCAACTGTTCCGTTTTATATTAATAATAAAAATGTTGATGGCACACATACAGAAGATTATCAAAATGCATATCAACGCCTATCAGGTACATCAATGGCAACACCTTATGTTGCAGGTGTGTCTGCACTATTACTACAATCAAATAAAAATCTTGATCCAGCGGATATTAAAGCAAGCTTAATGAATACGGCTGATCCGTTATCAAAGGAATATAGTGTATTTGAAATCGGTAGTGGTCGAGTGGATGCATATGAAGCGATTCATTCAAATGTTGAGATTCAGGTAGATGATCGTACGCCTATGATCAAGAACAATAATGAAAAATCTGTTAGAGAATTAACAGGTGGCATTAGCTTTGGAACATTTGGTTCAGATAATCAAGATATTACCGATGAACGTAATGTTATGTTAAAAAACCGTAGTGAAAAATTAAAAACATTTGATGTAAATGTAAAATTCCAAACGGGCTTAAGAGGTTCAAAGGATGCAGTTTTAAATAATGTGACATTAGATGGACCAAGTTCCGTTAATATTGAAGGGAATAGTCAGCGTGTTATCAAATTTAATTTGTCAATTCCAAAAACAGCTGAAAAAGGAACATATGAGGGATATATCGTATTTACAAATAAAGAAGATCCAACAGAATCATATCAAATTCCATTTGGTTCTCGAGTAGTAAATGAAGGTATTGATACCCTTTCAATCGCTAACCCTATGTACTCAGGTGATATCTCTATCCCAGATAGAGCATCAATAGCAATAGCATATCAATTCTCATTAAAATCGCATATGAAATATATAGATGTGATAGTCCAGGATGCAATCACTGGTGAAGATGTTGGTTACCTTGGTTCATTTGATGGTCGACTAGTAGATGAAAACATAGGATACGGAATTAACTTTGGTTTTAGCGGTACTTACTTTCCATTCACAGGTGATCCGAAAAAACCAATAAGTGATTCAATTGTTCTTGCAAAAACAGGTCACTATAAATTAAAAATGGTCGGGACAAATGATCAAGGTAAAACATTCTCGAAATCAGCCGATTTCATTTATGAAAAAGGTGCACCAACGATGACTTCAAGTTTTGATTCGTTAGATCAAAAGGTTATTGAATATAAAGATAGTCAATTTGATTCAAACGGACAATTTTTGTATGACTTCAATATCAATGTAAATGATCCAGAAGTAGAAGATGCAAATCGAGCTGGAATTCCAATAGATCAGTCTAGCAATCAAGTTGTTCCATATAACAATGAAGGATACCCAGAAATTCCAAGAAACACTGATAAAAATGGAAACTACAAAGATCAAATACTAGTACCAAGGGATAAAATAC
>NZ_JBALMS010000017.1:16442-19322 GCF_036962205.1 Bacillus sp. JJ664
TGCAAAGTTAAGGGTAGTATTTGTTCCTGAAACTTATTCATATTATTACTTAAAAGCAAATAAGCAAACAGCTTCGACAGGAGATACAATCAATTATTCACTTCGTTCAAATAATATGAAAAACTTAAAAACTGCTAAGATTACAATTCCAGTATTAAAAATGAATAATAAAGACTTAGCAACAGTTAAAAATGTAGTTGTAAGTGACGCTGTGAAGAAATACGGTGATGCTAAAGTAACTGTAACATCTAAAGATGAAACTTATTTAANNNNGAAGATATGCAGTTAGTTAATTTCGACCTAGTAACAGTTAATCGTTATAATAAGGATTTTGCTGCTCAATGGTACAGCATGGAATTTACTGGAACATCAATTGATCAATCAGATGTACAAAAAAATAATGTTTATACTTATATGGAAGCAATTGATTTAAAACAAACTCATTATTCTCGATTAGAGGGTCAAATGAAATTAGAAGGGACAATTGATCCTACAACTGGTCAGACGAATTGGGCTTTAGATCAACAAAATATTGGTGCTAAAGTGACTGTTACTTCATATGATGGCAAAAATGTTGCAGATGCTTTCTTTATAAACACAAATGGAAATTATGTTGCAGACGAACTGAATGCTGATTCTAAACCATATACAATAAAAGTTGATGTACCAGGGCATTTTACAATGTATAAATCTTTGTTGATTTCAGATGAAGTTCGAGGAGAAACGCTTGGTAGAAGATTAGGTTTTAGCTTAACTCAAGCTAAAGCAGGAGATGTAAATAAAGATAATGTTATTGATATTGTAGATGCAATTGAAATCCAAAATAATTGGGGAACAAATAGTTTGAGATCAGATTTGAACTTCGATAAAGTAGTTGATAAAAAAGACATGAATTTTGTAATTAAGAATTTTGGATTACAAAATCCATCAGTATCTGATGCACCAAAAGTAAAGAGTTCGTATAAAGGTGTTACGTTAGAGGATGTATTAACAAAGCTTGGTTTAAAATAACTAAGTAAAAGAGACGTTTAAAAAAGCTTAGGCAACCTAAAGGAGCTGCTTTCTGTATTCTATAGGGGGCATTTTCTTTATCTTCCATTGGTACCTATAATTGTTATAGTACGTCTTACTACACGTATTTCTTTTTTAGCTTATCAAGCGTATTTCATTGGTTTATGTTTGCCTCATTTTTTAGATGACAATAAAACTTTGGCACTTTCAATTAAACTAATATTCATTAATATAAATTTTTAAAAATATATAGTCCGATCTCCAAATGATTAACCTGTTAAATAATAGAAAAAAACAAGAATACACATACGTATTCTTGTTTTTATGTGACGATTAATAACTTGGCCATTTCCAAGGCTTTATCAGGTAAGTTTATCTTAGCGTAATAATTAAATAATTCTTTTTCAGAGCGCTGAATTAAAAAGGAATAACCAAATTTCATATACATCGGTAAAGCTTTATTTGCTAAGTATTGATGATATTCTTTTATCTTAGATTTTAATAAATATAAAGTTAATCTAAATAGATGAATATATAATTTTTGATTAAGGCGAATGGCAATGATTAACCCATCCTCTGCAAGCCGAATTAATTCATCAGTTTTTTTAAGCTCTCCGTCAAAGGAACATCGAATATAACCTTCTAATGAAAGAAGATAAGCAGGAGTGTCTTTCTCTTTAAGAGCCATTGATTGTCTATAGTAACCAATTCCGTGCTCATAATTTTTTCTTCTGTAGTATTCATAACCTAAGTTATGTAATACTTTTGCTTTTCGTTCCGGAGCATTACATATATCACAGCTTTTGATTAAGTTTTTAAAACGATTAATAATTTCTTCTTGATCACAGTCATCTGTAACTTGTATAACCATAATCATTTCAGCGTCGATTACCCTAAGGTAATTATTTATATCTTTAAAAAATTTATGTGATTTTTCAGCGTAGTAATACGCTAAAACTGGAGAATTGATTGTATGATATGCAATTGCTAGATGGTAGTAATATTCTGGATTATGATAACAATCAATTTGTATTTGTTTTAGAATGTGAATGGCTTTATTATGATCTTGATTTGCTAAGTAATAAATACCTAAAACATGTTTAAGTAGATTGGACTCATAATCTGTTAGTAAATTCTCGATTTTTTGTATTTTTTTTATAATCTTTTCTGCTTCACGTGTACGATTATGAATTAGAAGATATCTTACTCGAAGTAATTCATAAAGGTAAATATAATCAGAAATCACGATTAATTCTTCACGCTCTAATTCAAGATTGATATGTTCAATTTCTTCCCCAAATTGCATAACGATTGCATCATGCCATTGAGATAGTCTATGTTTAATATTAATTAATTTGTTTATTTCTATTTCCATATTTATTCCTAGTCGCTCGGATAATAAAGTTATGATTTCGTTGTTACAGGTTGTACGGTTACACTCGATTTTACTAATATGTGTAATCGAACAAATATCTTTACCCAATTGTTCTTGAGTTAGTTTGAATTTTTCCCGATAGAATTTAATAATTTTCCCTTCATGCATAACCAATTCTCCTTTTCAATGTGAAATAATAAAGCAGTTTGTGCATTTCGAATTGTTTATCTTGAAGATTTACTTCTACGTAATACAAAATTAATAAAAATAAAATTATAATTAATTAAAAGTTTATAATTTTCGGTAAAATAAGTACATTTAGGAAAATGGAAGATCTTATGAAGTATTACTTAACAAGAAAAAGAATGGAAAGAAGAACATTTATTGTTTAACTGAAAATTTTTAAAGGAAAAAAGGATGGAATTATTAATAATTTAGAGGGGGAATTGTTCGTTTTATTTAGATAATAATAACTTTAGATTGTGTTTTTATCT
>NZ_JBALMS010000018.1:0-767 GCF_036962205.1 Bacillus sp. JJ664
GAATAATAAACAATACAGTATTTTAGATGATAATGATTGAGATTTTAGATGATTATAAGTTCTAACATAGTAACTGAGTCATTAGCATTAAATCTATCTTTTGGACTAACAGTTGTAACATTTTTTCTTCAAAAAAATAAACCAAAAATTTATACTTAAAAATAAAAACACGGTTACCCTAAGAAAAAGAACAATTTATTTTCTACAAAATAAAAACCACTGCTTTCTGAGCAATGGTTTTTATATAAGCTATCTATCTTTAAAAAGGATAGTGGACTGCTCACACTACCGTATTTAAGTTTCCTCATATGGCGGAATCAAGCGAACCACGAATTTGTATTTCATGGTCCATTATGTCTCTTTGTGCCGTGACCATTCTCAACCTTCTCCAAGCTTTTAATAGAATTCACTACTAATTTCTTTGAGTCCTCTATTAGGATTGTCTGCTTTAGCGAATGGCATGAATTTTGTTAAAAGGATCTGTCCAATAAGCCCTCAATGTCTTTTAAAATAAATCAGGTTTACGTACATTATTTTCATTTATTATCGATGTGACAATGTGTAGTGAATCCCATTCTCCGCCTGAAAATTTTATAATTGGGTATTTTTTTGGAAATAGCTTATTACGGATAACTTCAGGTGAATTCCCTTCTTTTTGTAAAGTTAACACATTATGTTTAATAGATAATAAATAGTCTCGTTTTCGTTCAAGCGCTGCGCGACCATCTTCTACAAACCCTACATGGTTGCAAAATACATCTTGAAAA
>NZ_JBALMS010000018.1:791-1849 GCF_036962205.1 Bacillus sp. JJ664
AAATAATTGACCTGTTTCCTGATTTAATAATGCTTTATGATCAAAAGCATGACCAGGTGTATCGATTACTTTCCATGTCGCATTTCTGGATGTAAACGTTTCAGGCATAGCCTTAGCATGAAACGGCTTTCTTCTCCCCCAAAAGAGTTGCCTATATAAAGGATAATCTGCACGTCGTGCGCAATAATCAATTGTTTTTTCATTTAAATAAATTGGTAGTTTCTTAGTTTTTTCAATATAAGCGGCACAACCTGAATGATCTTCATGAGAATGAGTTATCATTACTTGATCAAAATCTGCTTGGTCAATAAAAGATTCGAAATATCTATGTAAGGACTGCGATCCTGTATCAATTAATACACCATCCACTAAATAACTGTAAACATTTAATGAAATACTTAGTAATTTAACTTCTCCATTCAAGTATGAGACGCCATTTTTCTCTCCTAAGTATGATTTTTTCTTTAAAAACATCACCTTTCATCTCCTTAATATTAAACCAAAAATCACTTTCAAATAGTTAACTGTAGTAACGGTATATATAATTCGTATAAAATCCCGAATACAGTTATCTCCATTCGTTTTATATTTTTTAAATATTCTGCATTTTAACTTTATCACAAAAATGAATGAATAACCACTCATTTTTTTATTGGACTAATCTGCCACTTACTTGAAAAAAACCTCAAAAGCGAACTGTGATCTTGTTCAACTATCCGTATGCGATAGTTCAATAAGGATATCTCTTATTATTAATGAAAAAGAGCAGCAACTTTATTGTCTGCTCTTCTTATTTCTTCGCATTTTTATTTACCTTTTTTAATTTCAATCAAAGTTAATCTCATTTCCCCATCACATTTATCTAGATAATAAGTATCCCCGCCTGTTTTTTCTTAAGACAATTTTAATATTAGAACTTACTTAAGACTAGCATCTTTACTCCTATGATTTACGAACGAACATTCTCAAAATATCAAAAAAAGAGAGCTTAATCCAATACTGACAATGTCATTTCAGACAAAGAAAATTTTTTTAATTTTACAATTCTACTGTTTTAT
>NZ_JBALMS010000018.1:1884-6912 GCF_036962205.1 Bacillus sp. JJ664
CCGTACATCCATATTATAGCGATTCATTTTTACATTCTCTATTAATAAATCAATAAAGCCTTTTGCTACTGTACCTATATGTTTTTGCTTATGATGGACAATGATGACTTCTTTAAAAATAGATGGATTTTTAATCCTAATAGCTTTCAATATTCCATTATTTTCAAGATTAAATAGAGTGCCCGAAAGAATGGTTGCACCTTTCCCTTCTATAACGTACCTAATAATTGCCTTAGTATCCGTAGTTTCAATAGTAGAGTAGAGCTCAATTCCATGAAAACTACATATCTCATCAAACAATTGTCTAATAGAGTGACCTTTAGGATTTAAGATAAGGGGTGTGCTTTGAATATCGTTTAAATCAATTTCGTTTAGTTTGGAAAAAGGATGGTCTGATCGTACTACTAAAAAAAATTCTTCTTCATATAAAGATATTTGATTAAACCTTTCATCTGGTGTTGGCATGATCGTCAAAGCTAAGTCTAATTCATTTTGTTTTACTTTTTCTAGTACTTCATCTAAAGAGTAAAATTGTAATTTAATATGTGGATACATAGTATGAAACTCTAATAGTACAGTGGATGCAATATGACTAAGATCACCTGAAAGGGCACCTATAACTAATTTCCCTCTATGCATTTTTTGAAGATCCTGAATTTGATTATTTGCACTCTTAATAGTTTCGAAAACTATAGTGGAATGCTCGAATAAAATTTTACCGGCTTGAGTAAGTGCATTTTTTTTACCTATTCGATCAAACAGAGGAACACCTAATTCATCCTCTAAAGCTTTTATTTGATAGCTTAAGTTAGGTTGTCCGATTCCCAACTTTTCTGCAGTCCTAGTAAAATGCATTTCCTCGCAAAGAGCCATAAAATATTCCAACTGTTTCAATTCCATGTTTTTCACCAACTTTGAAATATTCATGATCTGTATATGGAACCGTACAATATCAACTCTTTTAACCTAACAACTACAATAAGACAAGATCATCTCTAAATTATTGCTGAAAGTTAATCAGACAACATTAATAGTCGTTGATACACCATAAAAAGTAGCAGTTATCGTTGTTTTTCCAATAGCGTGTGCGATAATATGTCCATCTGCTGAAATCGTTGCAACTGATTCGTCCGAAACTGTCCATTTTACTTGGTTAGTAACCTCAAAAAGGTTAACGCCAATTCGTGGTACAAAACCAAATAAAGCATATATAGCTACATCCTTTGATTTATTAGGTTCTAACATTACATTTGGAGAATTTGAAAATAAAAGATTAGGCTTAACATTTCTTATCCAAACAGAATCTCTCAAACCTCCATAATTGAAATAGATGTATGCTCTACCCATGTAACGACCCGTTCTGATCAACAGTTGCTACGCTCTCATCGGAAGATTCCCACTTACCTTCTAAATCAACCTGAGTTATATTATGATCTGTATTTTCCGCATAAGCGTTCACATCTACAGGAGCACCTGCCTCAGGCTGATTATCTACTCATCAATTATTTATAATCTTTATGGTTTAACGATAACAGGTATAATTATTTTAGAACCATCATATTCCGCAATGATTACAGCGGCTCCTTCAGACTTCGTTTGGATCTTATGATCAGCGGTCACTTCCACTACTTCCGGATTGGAACTAAACCATTTTACATCAGCTGTAACGTCTTTTATCGTTCCATCGCTTGACATAGCATTAATGACTATATCATTTTTTGAACCTGCTGAATTTACGATATAACCAGGCGAGGAACTTATACCTCTAGTAAATGTAGGATACTTTGCTACAACTTCAACATCAATTGTCTTTGACATTCCAAAAATAGTAGCAGTTATTGTCGTTTTTCCTAGAGAGTGAGCGATGATATGTCCATCAGCAGAAATCGTTGCAACCGATTCGTCCGCCACCGTAAATTTTGCTTTGCTATTAAGATTATAACAATCACAATTTCCATCTCTGCCATGATGACCAAAGAAGCCATTAATTGAGATGTCAGTGGACTTATTAGGTTCTAACATTACATTGCTAGTTGTCCATTTATTGTTTTCAGCCCAATATAAATCTACAGGTTTAGTGTTTCTTACCCAAATAGCATCTCTCAAACCATAATAATTGAACCAGATGTATGCTTCACCAACGCCGACCCATGTAATGACTCCGTTCTGGTCAACAGTTGCTACACTTTCGTCGGAAGATTCCCATTTCCCTTCTGTATCAACCTGAACGATATTCTGATCTGTATATTCAGCAAACGCGTTCGCATCAATAGTTCCTTCTTCAGGGTGTAATATCATCCCATTGCTAATATTAGTTATCGCTTCTACTATATTTCCTGCTTCAGGCTGTATTATCATCCCCGCGCCAACAATTCCTACTAAATTTACTGGTCCAGCTTGATCTTGTACTTTTACTGGAATTTTAATAGAAGAGAAACCTGCAATTGTTGCACTAACCGTCGTTTTTCCAGTATTCATTCCAATAAATTTCCCGTCGTTAACACTTACAACTGTAGGATCCTCTGTTGTCCATTGAATTGACTTCGTTATTTCTCTTTGAGTTCCGTCATTGTATTGAGCAAAAACATGTACTGGATATAGCTTATCTTTTTGAACAACAATATCCAATGAGGAAGCAAGCAAGGACTCAATTTTTAAATCTTTTATTGACGCATCATTCCCAGAAAGAATTGAAACATTCAAGATTTTTGTGCTTGTTCCGTAATCGATAAGTACCTGAGTTGTTCCTGCTGCTACTGCTGTAAGGACCCCATTCTTAACTGTAACTATGTCCGGGTCTAATGTTGTGAATCTTGAGTCTGATGTAACGTCAGATGTTGAACCATCCTTATATTTTGCTTTTACAGAGAACGAATGCGTGTGCTCAGATAAACTAAAGGTAATATCATTTTCACTAGGAATAAGATCAACAATTTTATTTGCAAAATCTTTTGAAGGTTCATTTGAAACGACAATTGAAACCTGCTTTGAGTATCCAGAGCTATCTACGGTAATAATTGTTGTACCAGTGCCTACAGCTGTAAGCAGGCCATCCTTATTTACTTTAACAACATCAGGATTAGATGATTTATATACCGCATATGAAGTCGAATTTGATCTGTCTGAATAGGTCGTTTTTACCTCTAATTGCTGCTGTTGATTTACTACCATATTTTTCATATCTGGTGTAACAGAAATTGATTCAGGGTTTGGAGCCTGCTTCTGACCGTCTTTATCCGTGACTGCCACCGGGATATCTACAAAGTAACGAAAATCATTATAGATAGCATGCAAGACAGTTGTGCCACTTAATTGACCAATAACTTTTGATTCACCACCATATTTTCGGGAAACTGAAGCTACATGGAAATTGTCGGAGTACAATTCAACGGAACCTGTTACATCCTCAGTACTCCCATCACTATAAATCGCATTTATTTTAATAGGCGTTTCTTCACCTATTCCTAAAGAGAGGTTTGGTTGAGAAGCTGTCAAACCAATAACTCTAGGAGTTGTAAGCTTATTGGTGACAGTAACCTCGATTTTAACCGGAGGAAGAACATCCGAACGATAGGAAGCTGTCACAAACGTTTTACCTGTCTTACCTCCAATGATATATCCTGAATCAGTAACCGTTGCAATGCTGTTATCTTCGACTGTCCATTTGACATCATTTGGATTTACATTTTCAACTAAAGTCATACCACCTTCTGATATTCCATTAGTGAATACTTCGGTTAAATTAACAGGCCAATTTTGTCCTGGCATTAGTTCAACTGTAGGTTCATCAGTTATAAGCTTTGTAGGCTTAACAACATTAACAAGTACAGCACCAACCAACTTATCATATTTAAAATAAATATATGCTTGGCCGATTCCAACTGGGGTTATTTGACCATCTTTACTTACCGTAGCTACATTTCGATCTGTCGTTGTCCAACTTCCTAAAGAAGTAACCTCTTTATTCCCCTCCCAGGGGTTCTTTGCAATGGCACTTACTTGAACCGACTTATCAGAGGTTTCTAACCTCAACATGTCAGCCGACATGTACAGCGCCGTTACATTTTCAGGAATATCTCTTATCGAAGCAAAGAAATTTATTTGCGGAAAATTTGCATAAGTTACTTTCATTGAAACATTACCTGGTGAAATTCCTTTTAATACACCTTTTTCAACCAATGCAATTGAAGTATCTCTTGATTCCCATTTAGCTAATTTCGTTACGTCTTCCATCGAGCCATCACTATAAAGAGCTTTCAAAGAAATAGGGCGCTCTTTCCCTTCATCTAAGTATGTAACTTGATTCGCCTCTAAAACAATCGATACAATTTTTTTACTTTCTGAAGGATTTGTCAATTGACTTAAAACTTGTGCACTTTTTGTAACATTTACTTCTACATTTAAAACTGCATTACCAAGACTGAATTGTACATTTGTAGACCCAACATTTACTGCTGTTAGTCTTCCAGTTTCAACAGTTACAACTTTTTCATCCAGTGATGTCCATTTTCCTAACGCTGTAACATCTGTTTTACTACCATCCTTATATTCTGCTTCAACCTTTAAATCCTGGTGACCTTGAGAAAGAGAGAGCGAGGCTGTTGATTCACTTGGAATAAGTTTTACAATTTCCTTCGTTGGTGGGCTATTAGTTGCTCCAACTGACTTTTCAGTTGAGGCAAAAACCAAACTACTGAATAGAGACATAAATAAAGTTATGACGAGTGTTAATGATGTAATTCGTTTTGTCATCTTTGTTCTCATTTGTTAACCTCCATATTTTTTTTATATTGATCACCCTGTACAAACAGGCTAATAATATCAACAGAACGAATCATTAACTTAGTATTTGCTGCTGTTTGTTTCTATTTTTCAGATAATCTAATGTTTTCTAATGCATCACCTCTAACATAAATTTCATTTTAGGATAGTGGAATTAAACCATTAATAAAAACAGAAAAATTTATACTATTCAAAATGTTAAGGTTATTATATGGTGATATATTTTTTTAGTAAATGACATTCTCG
>NZ_JBALMS010000019.1:0-74846 GCF_036962205.1 Bacillus sp. JJ664
CATTATTTATTTCTATATTACCTTCATACAGTCATAGTAAAATTGGACATTCTGAAGTAATGAATTTATACCATTATCAAAAAAATACTTTTTATGAAGAGCTATATGTATTTGTGGATATGTTGGGAAGTGAGTTAGGTTTTACATTACATATGAATAATGAATTTATTATTTCATTACAAAAGCAATTTAAGGATTTTACACTACTTATAAACTCTATAGAAGTGAATAAACCTTCTAACACGATCATCCAATATGTTGAAACTAATTATCGGGATTTATATCAAACTGTTAAACTAGTAATGAACAATTGGACTAGAAAATATTCCTATTTTGAAGCGACTAATGATGTTGTCGCAAAGGTTACATTAACGATTCAAGCGTCTGTACTTAGGCAAAATCTCAACAAGAATAGAGTATTACTATTAACAAGTGAGGGATATGGTTTACAACAATACCTAATGTCTAGACTTGAACAAGCATTCAGTAACAAAATTCAATTTGTAGAACTTAGACAAGGAGGATTTACACAAGAAAATCTAATTTCTTTGAATTTAGATTTAATCATATCTGATTTTCAACTTAATCTTGAAGGGTTTCCAATCGCATATATTCAATCAACATTGACCCAAAGAAATATTAGTCAAATTTCCAAGTTCATAAAATGATAATCACTTGATTCATCCAACTATATAATAATGATCACCTATTTATTAATGACAAATATTGTTATTCCTTGATTAAACTAGACCTTTCGATTGAAAACATGTTATAGTTTCATTAAATTCATAATCAATTCACTCGTATAATCGTGAGGATATGGCTCACAAGTTTCTACCGGTTAACCGTAAATATACCGACTATGAGTGGTAACACAGCTGGTAGTTTATTATTTCATGTGACTTTTTAAAACTCAAAATGTGTTACTTCACTCATTCTAAACAGTGGAGTAATATGTTTTGAGTTTTTTTGTATAGGTCTAAATATTTAATCGGAAGCTTTGTAAAAATAAGGGGGATAAATAAATGAAGTTATTAATAGATAAAATTGAAAAAGAAGGAACTGTTCTAGCAAATGATGTATTAAAGGTTGATGCATTTTTAAATCATCAAATGGATCCTTTTTTAATGAAAGAGATTGGAGAAGAATTTGCGCGCTTATTTTCTTCTGAAAATATTACGAAGGTAGTTACAATTGAATCTTCTGGAATTGGTCCTGGATTAATGACAGCTTTGGCATTACAAGTTCCACTTGTATTTGCACGTAAGAAAAAATCAATTACAATGCAGCAAGACGTTTACACAGCTAAAGTATATTCATTTACGAAAAGAGAAGAAAATGAAATTTCAATTTCACATAAATGGTTAGAGGCAGGAGACAGAGTTCTCATTATTGATGACTTTTTAGCAAATGGTCAGGCTGCACTTGGCTTGCTTTCAATCGTAGAAGAAGCTAAAGCCGAAGCAGTTGGTTTCGGAATTGTAATTGAAAAATCATTCCAAGAAGGCGGTAATCTTCTGCGCGAACGAGGATATCGCGTTGAATCATTAGCAAGAATTCAATCATTAAAAGACAATAAAGTGACTTTTGTCGAAGAGACATTGCATATTTAAATTTTAGACTCTATTAAGTATTAATAAATAGCCATTAAAAAAGAGGCATTGCTTGTAACATAAAACAATGTCTCTTTTGGGAAATGGATCATCTTTTTAAACATATTACCACCAGTTACTACTGTGTGGTTTTTTCGTGTTAATATTTGCATATTTGCAACATCGGAACTCCTATTCATATGTGTCTCATGCTTTATTATCGAACTAGCAGTATCCGGAACATCACATCTATCAACTTTCAATCTACTACCAGCTACCTGAAACTCGGCTAGACTCATCATTCGATTGATCAGAATCAGTTTCAGAAATGCACCTCTTCGATGATCATGACCTATTAACCAGTCTTACAACCTGAAAGTTTCTTATTTTACACTTTATATGAAAAAACTGTAAAAATGATTGTATACTTGTCCTATTTTCATATTTAGCATTAAAAAAACTAACACTTTGTTTACGATCATCTAACACAAGCTTTCTTCGCCTGCCTACCTGTGTGCTCATTTTTAATTAAGATAACGCTTCTGTCGTTTGACTTTTTGTCTCAATAGACAAGAGCTTTCAATCATTCCAAAGACTTTCCACTTACTTCTACACAAAAAAACCATGAACTTTTTTGTTCATGGTTAATGTGATTATGATTTTTTTAAGATTAAATAAACAAAATAAGGTCCACCAATTAATGCAACGACGATCCCAGCAGGAATACCTTCTGGTTCAACTAAATTACGGCCAACTGTGTCCGCTACTAATAGCAATAGTCCACCTATTAAGATTGCAATTGGAAGAAATAGTTGATTCCTTGGACCAATTAAACTTTTAGCCATGTGTGGAGCCATTAAGCCAATAAATGCAATACCACCAGTTATCGAAACTGCTGATGCTGCTAAAGCTACTGCAGATAAGAGTAATATTACACGTTCCTTTTCTAGTGATATCCCTACTCCGATCGCAACCGGCTCATTTAAGCTAAGTATATTTAGTGTATTCGCTTTATATAAAGTAAATGGAATTAGGATAATTAGCCATGGAAGGAAAGCCCATATAAACGGCCAATCAGTACCCCAAATACTTCCTGCTAACCATTTTGCAATGAAATCAACTTTTACACGTTCTGCAGATGAAATCAGTACAATCATAATACCAGATAATGCCATAGAGAATCCGATCCCAACTAGTACTAATCGTACCGGTTGAAGACCAGTATTTTTTTTATATGAAAATAAATAAATAATTCCTGCTGTTAATAATGCACCAAAGAACCCTACAATTGGAATGACATAAACGAATGATCCCGCTTCTATTGGCATGTATAAAAAGAATATTGTAATGGCTACACCTGCTCCAGCATTGAAGCCTAAAATCCCTGGCTCAGCCATATCATTTCGTGTGATTCCTTGTAAAATTGCACCAGATAAAGCTAGTGCCATTCCAGCTAGAAAAGTGATAATCATTCGTGGCAATCTTATAGAAAATATAATAAATTCTTCTTTAAATGTACCATCACCTAAAAATGTTGGTAGTAATCTACTATATGGAATTGCAGAATAACCCATTCCCATTCCAATGACCATTGTAATGAATATCAGTAGAGCAAGTGCGATCAAAATGATTCGTTGTTTTCGAATAACTGCAGGTTGGATCATGAGAATTCCTTACCTCCTTTATGAACAATGATTAGGAAGAAAGGTAGACCGATCATCGCAACGATTGCAGCTACCGGTGTTTCATATGGTATATTGATCGTTCTTCCAAGCGTATCCGCGAAAAGTAAAAATGTAGCTCCAAAAATAGCTGACATAGGCAAAATAAATCGATAATCTGTACCAACGAATGCACGTACAATATGTGGTACCATTAATCCAAGAAATGCCATATTTCCAACTAAGGCAACTGAAGCACCTGCAAGTAAAATAATAATGACGAACAGTAGTGCTTTGATTTTATTAATGTTTTGACCTAAACCAATAGCTACTTCTTCATTTAGGCTAAGGATTGTCAATTGTCTAGATAGGAATAGTGAAACGATAATTCCTATGACAATAAATGGAACGACGATCTTAATCTGTCCCCATGATGTACCGATTAATCCTCCAGACGTCCACATTGAGATGTTCTGAGAGATTTTAAAATAGATTCCTATTCCGTCTGAAATCGCATATAAAAACCCTGAAACAGCCGCCCCAGCTAGAACGATACGAAAAGGTGAAAAACCTCCCTTTTTCATCGAACCAATACCAAAAACGATTAGCGAACCAACTGCGGCTCCTATAAAACAAGCAATCATAATGCCAAAATAATTAAGCGTTGGGAAAAAGGCAATTGTAATGGCAAGTGCTGCGTTGGCACCTGCAGTTAATCCAAGTAAACCTGGATCAGCCAGAGGATTTCTCGTCATCCCTTGCATGATTGCACCAGCAACAGCCAATGCCGCTCCAACAAAAATCGCTGCAACCTCACGTGGTAAACGAATTTCTTGAATGATTGATATTTGCTGACTTTTTGCATTCGTAAAAATAGCTTTCCATACATCACTTACAGTTGTATCTGCAGCCCCGTATATAATCGATATTACAAACATACTTAAAAAAATTAGTAATCCTAAAATGAGTTTAAAAAAGAATGGAATTGAACCTTTATTTTTTTTTGTCATTAATCTCTCATCTTTTCTCTAATAGAATGAAAGAGTAGGAATTCTTTAAATTAGAATCCCTACTCTTTTTAGTTAGTTAGCTAGAAATTTCTCTTTAAAGAAATCTAATTGCATATCTAGAGTAAGTGGATCATTGAAGTAGAATTCACTTCCATTTACTTCATATACATGTTGATTTTTTACAGCTGGAATATTCTTATAAGTTTCCGTAGTTTCTACTGAAGTATCTGTTTGATCAAATTTACTAAAGATTACATAATCTCCCATAAATTCGGGAAGTACTTCTAATGAAATCGCAAAATATCCTGGTTTTAAAGCATTTTCTTCAACCTTTTTAGGCATTTTTAATTTCATTTCTTGATAAAGAATTTCTGTACCGCGTCCCCAGTTATTTCCATAAACATAAAGTTGCTTATCGAATTTTTCAATTACAGAAACAGTTGTGTCAGCACCAATTTTTGCTTTGATGTCTTCACCAGCTTGTGCAGCACGTTCTTTAAAATCATCTACCCATGCTTGAGCTTCTTTTTCTTTATTTAATAGTTTGCCAATTTCAATATGTTGAGTTAAGTAATCTACTTTTCCATAAGTATAAACGACTGTAGGAGCAATTTCTTTTAATTTATCAATGTTTTTAACATTATCTAATCCAATAATTAAATCTGGATTTAATTCGATAATTTTTTCTAAACTTTCGTCTGTTACTTCTTCCGCACCTTTTAATTTATCAGTCCAGCGTGGATTAGCTTTTGACCAAGCATCAACACCCACAATATTTACATCTAATGCCATTACATTACCTGCAAATGATGAAAGTACAACTACACGCTTTGGATCAGCTGGTACTTTAACTGGACCATTCTGAGATTCATATGTAATTGTTCCAGATTTTTTCTCTTTTTTATCTTTGTCTGTTGAACCATTACTACAAGCACTAATAATCAGTACGAAAACTAGTAGAAATGGTACCAAAAATTTCTTCATCAATCTATCTCCTTATAATAAATTATATGTTATACACATAGGTTTGTTTGTCCTAGGATCTCTTCCTATTTCTGTATCGATTTGGAATACTTCTTTCAGTACTTCATGATTTATGACTTCTTCACAATTTCCTGCTTTTACGATTTCACCGTCTTTTAAAGCGATAATATAATCAGCAAAACGAGCAGCTTGATTTAAATCATGTAACACCATTACAATAGTACGTTCTTGTTCTCGGTTTAATCTTTGTAGTAGTTCTAGAATCTCAAGTTGATGAGCCATATCTAAATATGTAGTCGGTTCATCAAGGAAAATAATTTCCGTTTCTTGAGCAAGTGCCATTGCAATCCAGACACGTTGACGTTGACCTCCAGAAAGAGAATCAACCGGTTGATATTTATAGTCTTGTGTACCAGTCACTTCAAGTGCCCAGTCAATCACTTCAATATCCTTTTTTGTTAAACGTCCGAAACCACTTTGGTATGGGAAACGGCCATATGATACTAATTCACCAACTGTTAATCCACTTGCACTCTCAGGTGTTTGAGGCAATATCGCCATTTTCTTAGCTAGTAATTTTGTATTTTCTGATGAAATGTTTTCACCATCTAATATAATAGTTCCAGATTGGTGAGAAATAATACGTGTAATCGCCTTCAAAAGTGTCGATTTCCCACATCCATTTGAACCTATAATAGTTGTTATCTGCTTATCAGGTATTTTTATATTAAGGTCTTTTATAATCAAACGCTCTCCATAGCCAATGGTTAAATCATCAGTATACAGACGTACCATAAATTGACCTCCATTCATTGAATATTATGAATCTGTTGATAATGATTATCAATTTCGTATCACTTTGTAAATATAATCTGATTCTAATCTATTGTCAATATAGTTTGTAAATTAATATTGAAAAAAATGTGAGAATAGTTTATATTTATTGAGAATGATAATCAATAACGGAAACTTACTGGAGTGAAACGGTAATGACAATGGAAGCGCTTTTTGATGTAACAGTAATTGGCGGTGGTCCAGCTGGACTATATTCTGCTTTCTATAGTGGTTTAAGAGAAATGAAAACAAAAATAATTGAGTTCCAACCACAATTAGGTGGTAAGGTTCATGTTTATCCAGAAAAAATGATTTGGGATGTTGGCGGTCAGCCACCTATTCCTGGTGAAAAATTTATAAAGCAAATTGTCCAACAAGGATTAACGTTTGATCCGACTGTTGTTTTAAATGAAAAAGTAGAAACAATTAATAAAAATGAGGATGGCTATTTTGTATTAGAAACGTCTTCAGGACAAAAACACTTTTCAAAAACAGTTATTGTAGCTGTTGGTAGTGGGATTCTAAATCCTCAAAAGCTTGAAATTGAGGGTGCGGAGCGATTTGAAGTTTCAAATTTAAACTACACTGTAAAATCATTAAAACGCTTTAAAGATAAAACAGTTATCATATCTGGCGGAGGAAATACAGCAATTGACTGGGCTAATGAATTAGAGCCGATTGCTAAAAAAGTCTTTTTAACATATCGTAAAGAGGCTTTAAAGGGTCATGAAGCTGGTGTATCCCAATTAATGAATAGTTCGGTTGACTGTCTATTTAATACTTCTATTACTAAATTAATTGCCGGTATGAATAATGAAGAAATTGATCAAGTTGAACTTACTAATAATGAAACAAATGAAATATCACATTTACAAATTGACGAAGTAATCATTAACCATGGTTACGAACAAGATACTTCATTATTAAATAATAGTGAAATTCAAATTGAAATGATTCAGAACTACTACATTAAAGGGAATACTACAAGTGAAACATCCATTGAAGGACTGTTTGCTGCTGGGGATATTTTAATGCATGATGGTAAATTACAATTGATTGCAGGTGCTTTTCAAGATGCTGCAAACGCAGTGAACAAAGCAAAACAATTTATTCAACCTGATGCAAGTAGTGCTGCCATGGTTTCATCACATAATGATGTGTTTAAACAACGTAATCGTGCCTTAATTAAACAAATGATGAGTTAATTACAAACTAAGAATATAGAATAAATAAAATAAACGCATCTTCTTTTTTTGGAGGATGCGTTTTAAGTTTATAGACAAAGTACTAATACTCAGAAATTCAGATTGACTGAAACGAATCCATTTTTATTAGAGGATTCCTTTTTTCTATAAAATGACTTATTTCCATACTGTCTTATACTTTTTTTGATATTTAAGATCTTCTTCCTTTTCAATTAACTCTAATGCAAGATATTTAATCTCGTCAATTCCTACTTCATCATGTAAGTTCTTTAAGCACTGAATGATATCGAAGCGAATTAAAGTACAGTTTTTCTCTTCTTTGCAATTTAGAAATCGGTCTGATAAATGATGAATGACCATCTCTCTTTGTTCAGGACCAGCTAATCCTACTCTCCAAATCGCTTGCAAGGTATGCCTTGCTGTTACGAATTTTGGATCGTAAGTTACTTTCCAAATGTCAGGGAAATCATTTACGATTCTTTTTTTTGGATCACTAATTGCCAGGTTAGAAAGAAACTGTGCTGCTCTGGATCTTTGGTGGTTACCTTTATGCGTTAAATCTGCTTTTAACTTGTCCCACACATCGTACGACCAATCTACCTTTTCTTTAGTAACTGAAATAATATAGTTAAATGCCTCATATTGTAGATTCTTATCAGTAGAATCAAGATTCTCAAAATATGTTTGAATAGTTGAATCCATCGACTTCACCCCATGCGAAACTTTATGATCATGATTTTTGCAACCTCGTAAGAGATCCTGCGTATCTAAGTAGCTATTATCTTACCAAATAGTTAGGTCTGAAGAAAGATTTCACGAATTTTATTTTTCCCATCAGTTGATTTCGTCAATATGCTACCTGAAATTAGTTATTTTCTTATTAAATACTCACCAACAAAAATGTTAATTGAGCATAAAAAAAGACATAAGAATCAAAATGACCCTATGTCTTAAAGTTTTTCCCTATAGATCTAACCCTATAGAAATATATTTAACTTCTAAAAACTCTTCTATTCCAAAATGGCCACCCTCTCTTCCAAGTCCACTTTCTTTATAGCCTCCGAAAGGAACTTGAACAGCTGAAGGCAATGCATCATTTAACCCGATAATTCCGTATTCCAATGCTTCTGTTATTCTAAATGAACGGCTTAGGTTCTCCGTATACACATAAGCAGCAAGCCCGTATACTGAATTATTAGCTCTTTCGATTACTTCTTCTTCAGTTTTAAACGTAGATATTGGTGCAATTGGACCAAATATTTCTTCCTTCATACATGCCATATCATCTGTGATACCTGACAAAATTGTTGGTGCGTAATAAAAGCCTTCTAATTCAGTTGGTTGTTCACCACTAAATACAACTTTACCTCCGTTTTTAGTCGCATCATCAACCAACATTTTTACTTTTTCTAATGCATCGCGATCAATTAATGGTCCGATATCGATACCTTCATCTAATCCATTGCCCACCTTTAACTTTTCTAGCTCTTTTTTAAAAAGCATCGTAAATTCTTCAGCTACTTTTTCATGAACATAAATTCTGTTCGTACAGATGCAAGTTTGACCTGCATTTCGAAATTTTGACTGAACTAGACCTACTGCTGCTTTTTGCAAATTTGCGTCGTCCATGACAATAAAAGGTGCATTTCCACCAAGCTCCAATGAAACTTTTTTAACATTCTCCGCTGCGTTCCTCATGAGCGTTTTACCGACTTCAGTTGATCCAGTAAATGTAATCTTCGTTACTCTAGGATCTTTTAACCATGCTTCACCAATTTCTGAAGATTTACCAGTAACGACATTCAGTACACCTTTTGGGATCCCCGCTTCATGTGCTAATTCAGCTAGCTTTAATGCTGTTAGCGGCGTTTGCGTCGCTGGTTTAATAACTGTTGTACACCCTGCAGCAAGGGCGGGTGCTACTTTTCTTGTAATCATTGCAGCTGGAAAATTCCATGGCGTAATTGCGGCTACAACTCCAACTGGTTCTTTTCTTACCAAGATTCGCTTATTAGGCTGAGAGGCTGGAATCGTTTCACCATAAATTCTCTTTCCTTCCTCTGCATACCAAGATATAAATCCATTAGCATAAGCCATCTCTCCAAGTGCTTCCTTTAAAGGCTTTCCTTGTTCAAGTGTCATTAACTTAGCTAACTCTTCTTTGTTCTCATCAATTAGACGATGCCATTTCATCAGTAAATGAGATCGTTCTTCAGCTGTCTTTTTCGACCAAATTTTAAAAGCTCTATGAGCAGCATCTACTGCTTGTTTTGCTTCAGTCGTACCACCAGTTGGAATTGCACCTATCACCATTCCAGTTGCCGGATTTGTTACTTTTGTAAATGAACCTTTATCATTTCCAACCCAGTTCCCATCTATATACATTGGATAGATTTCATGTTTTTCTTTTATTTGGCTCATAAGTTTACCTCCAATTGTAATTCTGATGATAACACTGCTTCAATTGACTCTCCTAAAATATCAAGACCTTCTTCGAGTTGTTCATCAGTAATCGTTAATGGCATTAATAAACGAATGACATTCCCAAATATTCCAGCACTTAATAGCATTAATCCTCTACTATTTGCTTCCTTTACAATTTTCCCAACAGCTACTTTGTCAGGTGTTTTATCAGTTTTATTTGTAACAATTTCCATTGCACACATTGCACCAATGCCTCTAATATCACCAATTTGATCAAAACGCTTTGCCCATTGATGCATTCTTCTATTTACTTTATCTCCGATGATAACAGCTCGTTCGTTTAAACCTTCATCTTCAATTATATCTAGTACAGCTAATGCAGCCTGACAACCAAGTGGACTGCCTGCGTATGTGCCACCTAATTCCCCGCTTTCAGAAACATCCATTATCTCTTTTCTACCGATTACACCACTAATTGGTACGCCAGCACCCATAGACTTTGAGATGGTAATCAAGTCTGGCTCAATTCCAAAATGTTCGATTGCAAAGTATTTACCTGTTCTTGCGAAGCCCGTTTGTATTTCATCTGCAACAAATAAAATGCCATATTCTGAGCAAATCTCTCTTACTCTTTTCACAAAGTTAAGATCTGGAACAATAAAACCACCTTCGCCTTGGATTGGTTCCATTACTACAGCTGCAATGGTTTCAGGCGCAACTTCAGAAATAAGAAACTGTTCAAATTGTTCAATCATGAATTGACTATATTCCATTTCGTTCAACTGATCTGGACGGCGATAAACGTATGGATAAGGAGCCTTATAAACTTCAGGTGCAAATGGACCAAAACCAAACTTATAAGGTTTGACCTTACTTGTCATCGTCATTGTCATCAACGTTCTTCCATGAAACCCTCTAGTAAATGAAATGATTCCTTGACGTTTTGTATACTTTCTCGCAATCTTCACTGCATTTTCGACAGCTTCTGCTCCACTATTAAAAAAAGCAACTTGTTTTTCAAAACTTCCAGGCGAAACCTTAGCTAGACGTTCAGCTAGTTGAATATACGATTCATACATCATGACATTAAAACCAGTATGAATAAAATTCTCTGCCTGCTTTTGAAGCGCTCTAACTACTCTAGGATGAGAGTGCCCCACATTTAAAGTGCCAATTGCACCAGCAAAATCAATGAATGTATTACCATCAATATCTTCAACAAGCGCACCACTTGCACTCTTTACAAAGGTTTCACAATTATTACTAATCCCTTTTGGCACTGCTTTTTTTCTTCTCTCAAAGAGATCCATAGATTTTGGTCCAGGAATTGATGTTTGGATTTTAACGAATTTTCTTTTACTCATTCTTACACCATCCTATAATATAGTCGGGGAATCAAAACATATTAGTCATTTATTCTTCTTTTTTTAGTTATTATTTAAGTCACACTCTTTGATCGGAACGATTTTAGTTCTTTTTATCAGTTTGTAACCAATCCAAAGTGCTAGAAAAAGTGGTAACCCGATATATGAAACAAGAACGCCATTCCAGTCGATGGATTCTCCTGTAAATGCAGCATAGTTTTGTCCAAGAATGACAACGCCACATAGCGCAAATGCAAACAATGGTCCAAACGGATACCATTTAGCCTTATACGGTAATTCGTTTAAGTCTCTCCCTTGCGCTAAAAATGCTTTTCTAAATCGATAGTGACAGATTGCAATCCCGATCCACGCAATAAATCCAGACATTCCAGATGCATTTAATAGCCAAACATATACGACACCGTCACCATATAAAGAAGCTAAAAATGCAATTGTTCCGACTGCAGAAGTTGCAATCAAAGCATTTACTGGAATCCCGCGCTTGTTTAATTTACCAAGAAATTTTGGTGCTTTATCTTGTCGAGCAAGGTCCCATAGCATTCTTGCCGAAGCATACATACCTGAGTTTCCTGCCGACAATACAGCAGTTAAGATAACAGCATTCATAATTGATGCTGCAAAAGCAATTCCAGCTTTATCAAATACTAAAGTGAAAGGACTAACTGCAACATCACCACTTGCTAGATTTTCATTTGTATAGGGAATTAATAGTCCAATTACAATAATCGATAAAACATAAAATAAAAGAATGCGCCAAAATATTTGTCGTGCTGCACGAGGTATATTCTTATTTGGTTCTTCACTTTCACCTGCTGCAACACCTAATAGTTCTGTTCCTTGAAATGAAAAACCTGCTGCCATAAAAATTCCAAGTGTTGTCATAAATCCACCATGAAAAGGTGCATCACCAATCGTAAAATTTTTGAATCCGACTGCTTCTCCACCAATGATTCCAAAAATCATTAAGAAGCCCGCAATTAAAAAAATAATGACTGTTACAACCTTTATTAATGAAAACCAGTATTCTGATTCGCCAAATCCTTTAACAGAGAGATAGTTTAGTAGAAATATGATTGCTAAAAACAATGCACTCCATAGAATTGAAGACGTTTCTGGGAGCCAAAATTTCATAATCATTGTTACTGCCGCTAATTCGGCAGCGATTGTAATTGCCCAGTTATACCAATAATTCCAACCAAGAGCAAAGCCTAGTGCAGGGTCTACAAATTTAGTTGCATAAGTGCTAAACGATCCTGCGACTGGCATATATGTAGCCATTTCTGCAAGGCTTGTCATTAAAAAATACACCATTATTCCAATTGCGATATAAGATACGAGAACACCGCCGGGTCCAGCATTGTGAATGGCACCACCACTTGCTAAAAACAAACCAGTTCCGATTGTTCCACCGAGTGAAATCATTGTTAAATGTCGAGGCTTTAATCCTCGTTTTAACTCACCTGTCACCGATGATAATTGATTCTTAGATTCAAGGACTGTTAATGTACTAACTGAATTTTTCATTACAATACCCCTTTTTCAGTCAACTTTTGAAACATAAGATTGAAATCGTTTCTTTTCATAACATCAATTATTCGTATATATTAGGATTCTTTTATTCAATGACTTATGAAATCTATTATTTTCATTTATTCACCCGCGTATAAAACGCTTACAATATTTATTCCTAGCGCTCATTGATTATTATTCTATCCAGCTATCATCTGATTAGAGAAAAATCGGAAGCAGTTTGTCGCTTCCGATCCCCTATTTGGAGAAATCAAAATAATTTCTTTTTAATAATCTTGGTTGCTGTAATAATTCTGTAAATCGTAGTGTCTTCTCAAGCAACTTTGTATTAATTAGAAATAGTTGTTCCTCAATTACGTTCACTGTTTCATCTGTTTGATACGTTATATGACATTCGTGACATTCAATACATGGTGTTTCCCTAATCTCAATCGCTTTTGTTCCGTCTGGAAGTTCCCAATATACTGTGTTAGTTGTCTCTTCTATTTTGACAGACTCACACCATTGACACGTCTTCATTCAGCATCACCTTTAGCGTTTGCACTTCCGACTAGTTCTTCTGTACTATGCACCTTTGTTATTTGTGCTTGGAATTTCTTTTCTTTTAATTCATCACGTTTTTCACGTTTATCCTTTAATGAAGCGTGTTCTGGATTCGTTGCATATGTTTTTCGAAGATCCATACGCTGCAGCCCTTCAGGTACCAGATTGAATTTTGTTTCATTCATTAATCCTGCAATTCCCGCATTAGAGCGTTTTTCATCCATGTCAGGATAAATTTCTTTAAAATAAGCATCCGCTCTTCCTGGAACATAATTCTGTGGTTCTGGATACGTTGTGATAACACCTTCAAAGTTACGAAGAACAACCTTATCTGCACTTTGTGAAATCATATAATTTGGCTGTAGAGAAATCTTTCCTCCACCACCAGGTGCATCAACTACGAATGTTGGAACAGCATAACCAGATGTATGGCCACGTAGACCTTCCATAATTTCTAATCCTTTAGAAACAGGAGCACGGAAATGACCAATTCCCTCTGATAAATCGCACTGATAAATATAGTATGGGCGAACACGAATTTTAACTAGATCGTGCATTAGCTTTTTCATGATTGGTACACTATCGTTAATTCCTGCTAAGATAACCGCTTGATTACCTAAAGGAACACCAGCATTTGCAAGCATTTCACATGCACGTTTTGATTCTTCTGTGATTTCAATCGATGTATTAAAGTGCGTATTTAGCCAAACTGGATGATATTTTTTTAAGATATTACAAAGATTTTCTGTAATACGTTGTGGGAACACAACAGGCGCTCTTGTACCGATACGAATGATTTCTACATGTGGGATTTCTCTTAAATTTTTCAAAATATATTCTAAGATATTATCATTAATTAATAAGCCGTCACCACCTGAGATTAATACATCTCGAACTTGTGGCGTCTTACTAATATAATTAATAGCTGCATCAAGCTGCTTTTTTGGTACACCCATTCCGATTTGGCCAGAGAATCGGCGTCTTGTACAATAACGGCAATACATTGAGCATTGGTTTGTTACTAAAAATAACACGCGATCTGGATACCTGTGAGTTAATCCTGGTACAGGAGAATCCTCATCTTCATGTAATGGATCCTCTAAATCAAATCTTGTTTTGTTAATCTCTGAAGAAATAGGTACTGATTGCATACGAACCGGACAACGCGGATCATCTGGATTCATTAGAGAAGCATAGTATGGTGTAATGTTTAACGGAATCGTTTTTGTAGCAATTTTTACGCCATCTTCTTCTTCTGGTGTAATATTGATTACCTTTTTTAAGTCATCTAATGTCTTAATTGTGTTTGTTAGTTGCCAAACCCAATCATTCCACTGTTCTTCTGTTACGTCTTTCCACAAATCGATTTCTTTCCAATGTCTATTTGGAGCGTAAACTGCATTTACCATACGTACATCCCCCTTCGAATATTATATTTTTTATAAAGCAAGAGTCGTGCCAAAGTTTAACAAACTTTACATAAAGAAAATAATAAACCCACGTTAACATTGAAAATTCTAACTATTCAAACGTTTTATTTTTTTTACACATACGCAAATCTGATAGAAACTTTAGTAAATTAATAATTTATATTCAACTAAACATAAAAAACCGCCTAAATTTAGGCGGCTTATTTTATCGTTAAAGTATAAAAAATGATGTTGAGATTGATTGAGGATACCTTCCTTTAGATGTGCAAAACCTGATATAGCATGGCTTTACCACTAATTGTAAGAGCACCGAGAGCAGGTTAAGCAACAAGGAAAGTGACCATTTTTCCAACAGTCTAAACCGCCTACATTTTGGCAGCTTATACAGTTATATTTAGTTTTTGTATCTTATACTGAAGCGTTTGACGCGGTATTTCAAGCAGTGATGCAGCCTGCTGAATATTACCTTTCGTTTGAAGCAATGCTTGTTTAATGAGCGAAGCCTCCATTTCTTGCATCGCCATTCGCAATGCTTGTACTCCCTTTGTGTCAGTACTTTTTTTAATCTGTTGAAGTTGAATTGGTAGATGTTTGACCGTAAGCGTATGGCCTTCTGCCATAATCATCGCGTGCTCAATTGTATGCTTTAATTCGCGTACATTACCTGGCCATTTATATTGATGAAATAACTCAAATACAGTATGTTCCACGTTTCTTATATTTTTTGAGAAGCGTTCATTAAACAACTCGACAAAGTGAGATGTTAATAACTCAATATCAAAATTTCGCTCTCGTAATGGTGGAATGAACAATGAAAAAACATTTAAACGATAATATAAGTCTGGTCGCATTGTTCCATTTTGGACACAATCTAAAGGAGATTCGTTAATCGCAGCAATTACCCGAACATTAACTTTTCGAGTATTTTGATCACCAATTCGTCGAACGACTCCATCCTCTAATACTCTTAATAACTTGGCTTGAAGCTCTAACGGCATAGAATTAAGCTCATCTAAAAATAATGTTCCTTCATCAGCCAACTCAAATAATCCCGCCCGATCTAACGCCCCTGTATAACTACCTTTTGTAGTCCCAAACAGTATACTTTCTAACAATGATTCGGGTAAGGCTGCACAGTTTTGAGCAATAAAAGGATTATGACAACGAATTGAACAATGATGAATCGACTGTACAAATAGTTCTTTTCCAGTTCCAGTTTCGCCAACGACAAGTACTGCTGAATCAGCATTAGCTACTTTCTCAACTTGCATTTTAACCTCTAATAAAGCGGCGTCGTTAGTCAATATATCTGAAATGGTATAAGAATGAGCTTGTTTCGTTTTACCCTGCTTAGTTTGTGATTTCATACGAGCTTGTAAATCTAAAACCTTTTCTCCAAGCTTTTTAATCGTCGAATAGTCTTTTGCAATTTCAACAGCTCCAATGAGATTATCATCTAGCATGATCGGAATCGTTGTATTAATTGTATCAATGAACTTACCTTTTATGTTCTCATATCGCTGTGGCTGTTGTATAATTGGCTGCTTTGTCTCCAAAACCTTAAGTAAGGTACTTGTTTCTTTCGTCAATGAAGGAAAAGCCTCAAGCACATGTTTCCCAAGAACATCTTCAACTGAAACGCCATCATTCTCAGCTGCAACTTGATTATAAAATATAGTCATTCCATTATTGTCGACAGCATGAATCGATTCATCGATACTGTTTAATATAGCACTAATCATTTCATTAGTTGGAATTGTTGAAATCATCATTTTCACCATCCTTTTACTGCCGAAATTCCAGCGATTTCATGCTCAATTTTCGGCAGTTATACATTAAGAGACTATTTCTGAAAGATCTTTGACCCAAATATTCATGTCTTCTAATTTATCGTAAATGTAACAATTATTTGTCATTCTACCAGTATACATATACCCCAACTGATGGAAAGCAGCGTTCATACCATATGATAACGAGCGAGCAATTGTGTAGGAACAATAAATTGATTGACTGACTAAATCCTGTTCTAACTTTTTCATTATTTCTTTCATCAAACCATGTTTTCTATGATCTACTAATGTTGCACAATTTGTAAGCTCTGCATTTCTTTGTGCCAAATCAATTTCAGCAGATGCCGCACTTACAATGCTTCCTTCTTTTTCGTAAACCCAATAAATAGTATCCTCATCCATTGTTTTCTCTACATATGCAGCCTCGTTTAATGGAGTAGGATAAACCTGAAAAACTTGACCATATAAATTCGCGAGTTTCTTTGCATCTTTTTTATCTGCTCTTCTGAGATGATAGCCCTCTGGAATGATTTTCCCTTTCAATTTATCGCTTTTTAGAACTGCCTCTAATATGTCATCACCTTGAGACCAATAAAGACTATTTCTTCTATCTAGACTATTGTACTTTGTAACAAAAAACGCATCGCTTCCCTGAAAATAACCTTTCACTAAAGCTTCAATCATATAGCCCTTCTGTAAAAAGGAATAGAGATGTTCTTTTCTTGTTTTAATGATTAATTTAGTATACTGATATTCTTTCGCTAGCTTTTCAATTCTCTCAATCAGGTTTGATTCATTCCCTAAGTAATAATCAATCCGAATTCTCTCATTGAAATGATCTAAAGCTCCCTCAAAATAAAAGTTCTCATGCTTTATTTTTATGATTTCATAATACTTCTTCGTTTTCATATACTCCCTCGCCTTCATGCTGTTCTTGTACCTCACACCAATCAATTAATGTACAGGCAATAATTTCAGCAGCTAAAAACATTTGGTCTAAATCAATGAATTCATCTGGATAATGGGCTACCTTTGTTTCTCCAGGTCCAAAGACGATCATAGGAATATCTAAAATTTGCGTAAACAGTCCTCCGTCTGTTCCCCACGGCGCTGCTTCAATGATAGGTTTTTGTTCAGTTATGTGATGATAATTATGCAATAAAGTTTTGACCAACTCATTGTCGGCCTCAACAGAACCTGGAACCCATCTTGCTCCAAACCACTCTACCTCTACTGGATGATCTAAAAACCATTCATCAAGGTTTCCGAGATTTTCTATCCATCTCTCAAACTCTTTTTTAGCATCTTCCATTTTTTCATTAGGAGCCACGCCATATCTACCTTCTAATGTGACAAGATCTGATACTGAGGATGGCCAAGTACCACCATTCATTGTACCTATGTTGATCGGAATTGGAATCGGTACGCCATCGTACAATGGGTCATCAATTCGATCATTTCGTAACTGTTCAAGTTTTTGGATTTGCTGAATTACCAGCAAGCTTTTTTCAATGGCACTTACTCCTTCATATCGAGTGCCGCCATGGGCTACTTTACCTTTTACTTTCAATCTAAACCACATGGACCCTTGCTGCTTAATGAAAAACTTCATATTTGTCGGTTCAGGAATGATTACCCCATCTGCTTCATATCCGCGTAGGATTGCAGCCAAGGTTCCTGCACCGCCACTTTCTTCCTCAATCACACTTTGAAAATGAACATCACCTTTTAGTGAAATGCCGCTTTGTTTTATTGCTTCAATTGCTAATATGAGGGCCACATTACCACCTTTCATATCAGTTGCTCCACGTCCATATAATTTATTATCTTTTACAATTGCACCATAGGGTGGATATGTCCACTGTTGAATATTCCCTTCAGGAACAACGTCAATATGTCCATTTAAAATCATAGACTTACCACCACTCGTACCCTTTAGTGTCGCTACAATATTTGGACTTCCATTGAAGTTCTCTCTTGCGGTAATAAAATATGGATGATCCTTTAACTCATCAATTGATGGTTCCCAAATATCTAAATCCAACTCAAGCTCTCTTAACTTTTCAACAACAATTGCCTGTGCTTTACTCTCATTACCAGAAATGCTGTCTTCCTTTACTAACTGTTTTAATAGTTTGATAGTCTTATCTTTATTATTATTTATATAGTCTTGAATACTTTTTTTGTAATCCTTCAATGTACTCACCCTTTTCTACATAAATATTTTTAAATCTTCACTAATCACCAAATCTGTACCGGTATTTTTTATTACATCATCTACAGTATATGGCTGCATTAATTCTTTAAGTACTAACTGCTCGTTTTTAACCTCTATAACAGCCATTTCTGTAATAATTAAGTCTACACAACGTTTAGATGTTAAAGGCAAACTACATTCTTTTACGATTTTCGGATTTCCTGCTTTATCTGTATGATTCATGACAACGATTACTCTCTTCGCCTTTTGTGCCAAGTCCATTGCTCCACCTATTCCTGGAACCCTTTTACCTGGTACAATCCAATTTGCTAAGTCACCTTTTTCACTCACCTGTAGAGCACCTAATACTGTTAAATCCAATAAACCTCTACGAATCATTCCAAATGCAGTCGCACTGTCAAAGTAACTAGCACCGTCCAAAATAGTAATTGGAAAACCACCCGCGTTACAAAGATTCTCGTCTTCAATTCCTTTATCCGGACTTGGCCCTATTCCAACTACGCCATTTTCCGCATGAAACATAACGTGAACTTCTTCTGGTAAATGATCTGGAACAAGTGAAGGGATACCGATTCCTAAATTAACAATCATGCCATTCTGAATTTCCTGTGCAGCTCGTTTTGCAATTTTTTGACGAAAATCTATTTCCACGCCCATTTCCAGTTCACTCCCTCTGATTGAATAATATAGTTTACAAATACACCAGGTGTGATGATTTCTTCTGGGTTTAATGAGCCAAGTGGAACAATTTCTTCAGCTTCCACAATTGTTATTTCTCCTGCCGTAGCCATATGCGGGTTCATATTCCTAGCACTTTTGTCAAAAACTAGATTACCGAATGGATCAGCTTTCTTTGCAAAAATAATACTAACCTCAGCAGTTAAAGCTTCTTCAATCAGAAATTGCTTATCTTTTACAGTTACTTTTTCTTTCCCATTTTCTACAATACTGTCTAGACCAACATCCACTAAAACGCCTCCAAGACCCATTCCTCCTGCTCGAATGCGCTCTGCTAATGTGCCTTGTGGTGAAAATTCAACATCTAACTTACCTTCTGTCATCAACTTTCCGGCAAAAGGATTAGAACCAATATGTGATGTAATGAGTGATTTCACTCTTTCATTACGCACCATTCGTCCGATACCGATATCTGGAAAACCAGCATCGTTGCAAATTACATTAATGTCTTTTACTTCACTTTCTAATAATCCTTGAAGTAAGGATGGAGGTGAGCCTACTCCTCCAAATCCACCAACCATAATTGTCATATCATCATGGAAATATTGAAGGATTTGGTCAATTGTTGTGATCTTTTTATACGTATTTTCTACTAGTTTCATCTTATTCCCCCTTAGCTGCATAGGTTAAACCCGATTGTTTTGCTTCTAATTCATATAAACTCTCGGAAAGAATCTGAAGTAGTTCATCTATTTCTTCATAGGTTATGGTTAATGGTGGAGCAATCATAAAGGCTGAGTCTTCTTTTCCATTTCTTCCTGCAACCGACGGATAAAGAAGTAAACCTTTATTGCTTGCATTTTGAATGAAAGAACTAGATTTCACGTTATCTACCAATTCAACTCCAATTAATAAACCTTTACCTCGTACATCACCGATTATTGATGAATTCGCCTTTAATATTTCAAGCTTCTTTTTAAGATAATCTCCCTTTTCCTCAGCCGCTTTCACTAGATTATGTTTTTCGACATACTCGATGACAGCCAGTGAAACAGCTGCAGACAGTGGGTTTGCACTAAATGTATGCCCACTCATAACCAACTTTGAACCTTTCATAATAGGCTCTATCACTCTATCACTTGCAATTGTGGCAGCCATTGGCGTATATCCTGATGTCATTCCTTTTCCAAGTGTGACGATATCTGGTTGAACGCCCCAATGCTCCATCGCAAACATTTTTCCTGTACGACCGATTCCAGTCATCACTTCGTCAGCAATAAATAAAATATCATTTTTTTCACAAATCTCTTTTACTCTTTGATAATATCCATGTGGTGGAACTATTGCTCCTCCGGCAGCCCCAATAATTGGTTCAGCAATAAAAGCTGCAATATGCTCAGAACCAATCCTATTAATCGCTGTTTCCAACTCAGATGCACAAGCAGTATCACATGAAGGAAAAGCTAAGTTAAGAGGGCAACGATAGCAATATGGTGGTGAAACAGATGGATAATCTTCCAACATAGGAACAAATCTTTGGCGTCGTAAAGGATGCCCTGACATTGATAAAGCTCCAATCGTAATGCCATGATAGCTCATCCAGCGTGAAAGGATTTTGTTTTTCCCCTTTATACCTTTTTCTTGAAAATGTTGAATTGCAAGTTTCATAGCTGTTTCAGTTGCTTCCGTACCGCTGTTCACAAAAAAAGTCCAATTCAAGTCGCCTTGAGTGATATCACTTATTTTTTTAGCAAGCTTCTCAGCAGCTTCACTCGTAAACTGAGATCGGTAAACAAAGGATACTTGTCTTGCTTGCTCAGTCATAACGTCAATGATTTCATCGACACCGTGTCCAATACCTACTGTAATTGCACCAGACGAACCATCGATGTACCGTTTTCCCTCTTTATCAAACAAGTACACGCCCTTCCCATGAGAGATCATAGGATAATGTTGACCAAGTAATGGTTTGATTAAATAATCTCGATTCATCATTCCCCACCCTTTCACTAAATTCCCCAATATAATGAAATAAGCCAAACTAGAAAACCATAAATTTTTAAGAGAGGCTTCTTTTAATATTCTTGTTATCTAAATATCTTCCTCTATATTTTTTAAAACGCTTACAAAATCAGTTCACAAATACATAGCAAATTAATATATCGAAATAAAACTCCCTTAATTGATACGATGTGAAAATGCTATAAAAAAACAGGTAAAGATTTGGGTTCAGTACCACTTCTTTTCCTGTTAAAAATTGAAATAATATATTTTTAATAAAAGCACCTATGTTCATAATCTCAAAGAAGAAAGTATACATTTCTATTAGTCCTATTTCCCACTTTTTCATGAAATGAAAATGATAATATTTACGGATTAATATCCTTGTTATTGTTAATTTTTTTACTACAGTAAATGCTATTTCAATAAAATCATTTTTTTAACGATTATAGATCGTATAAATCTTTTCTCAAGAGTGAACCACAATCTACCTTAGCGTTAATTTTAGAAAGTCAGATTTGGCTCACTAATAAACTCGTGTACGAAGTTGTGCCAAAAAGATGACAAAACCATTAATTAGTAAGTGAACCTTTTAATCGTTTCTTTTAGTTCCTCGGCCAAATACACTAATTCTTCTGCTAAATTGTTAACATCCTGAATAAAACTTGTCTGCTCTTTTGCCGCAGCTGCAACTTCTAATGCGCCAGTTGATGTCTCTTTTGCGATCGCAGTTACTTCTTGTGATTGTCCTACAGTTTGTTCAATATGGTTAAATTGCTGTTCAACAAGTGAAACGATATATGTTACGGCTTGAACAACTTCATCGATGGAATTTGTCATCGTAAGAATCGCTGTATTTGTTTCATTCCCTTTATGAGCTTCTTCGTTTGCTAACGTTACTTGAAGAGAGATCTGTTCAACTACATTCTTTACTTCATGTTGTATATTTAAGATTAAATTTGTAATTCCTTGAACAGCGTCTGCACTTTGATCTGCTAATTTACGAACTTCCTCCGCAACGACTGCAAATCCTCGGCCATGTTCTCCAGCACGGGCAGCTTCTATTGAGGCATTTAATGCTAATAAATTGGTTTGAGCTGCGATTTCACCCACGAAACCAATGATTTTCTCAACTTCCTGCGTATGTTTTTCTAACTTTTTTACAGAGTGAAGTGATTCCTCACTGCTTTTTTCCATCTCACGTACATCACTGACAAGTGAATGTACAATTGCTTTACAATGATTTAATGTATTTACCATTTCAGTAGACAACTTTTCTGATTTGCGAGCTTTTTCCTGCACTTCGTTGGCAATTATCAAAACATCCTCTACAGAATTTGCTGTTGCTTGCATTGCATTGGCAGAGTAATCTGTTCCATTTGAAATATCAGAAATAGTAAGCGTAATATTTCTTGATTGCTCAACCGCTGTATTTGCTCCCTCTGTCATTAGTAGAACCTTTTCCTTCGTGCTTTCAAAATTCATATCGATACTACTTACAATATCTCGTATATTACGTTGCATTTCATTAAATGCTAGACTAAGAGAGCGAATTTCATCATCAGTTTTTGAAACTGGCGCGTCTTCCCCAATCTCTCCATTAGCAGCCTTAGTTACAGCTGACTCTAGTATTTGCAACGGCTTCGTGATAAATCGTGTCGCTGCAAAATAAGCTAATACACCCGACCAAAAAACCCCTAATATCAATGTTAATACCATAAAAATTTGTTCACTGACGAAACTTGAAACATATTCATATAAAAAATAAATGAAAAATCCACTTGTTGTATATGTAATAATTGCGAGAATCGTTGTAAACATAGCTAGCCTTTTATTCAAACTAAATTTGTATTTTTTTCTCTCAACCATGAAAAATCATCCCCTAATTTTAAGAAGTTCAACTACTAATGATATCAATTGAATCTAACTAAAGTTCACTTTGTCGGAAGTCAGCTATTCAAGTGGTATTGAAAAAGAAATCACTGTGCCTTGTTCAGGTGCAGAACAAACTTCGAGATAACCACCTATGCTTCTTGCACGTTCCTCCATACTAAATAAACCAACTCCAGTTCGATCCAAATGTGGTGTAAATCCTTTTCCGAAATCTGTAATACGGCCATGCAATTTTTTCTCATCTTCCCATATTTCTACAATTGCTTCAGATACATTTGCATATTTACCAATATTCGTTAACGCTTCTTGAACAATCCGATAAAGTGCCGTTTCTACACTCGATTTCAATCGTTTACGAAGTTTACACTCAAATTTCACTTGAATATCATAATACTGTTTGAAATTATCTATATATGTTCTGATGGCAGGAATAGCCCCAAAGTCATCAAGTACCGATGGACGTAAATTCCAAGCGAGTCCTCTTACTTCACCAATGATTTCAGTAACTGTATTTCTTAGGTTAATCAGTTCTGTAGGCTTCACCTCACTATTATCTATTAACCGATCTAATTGTATCGTAAGCCCAAATAAACTTTGTCCGATTCCATCGTGAATTTCACTCGAAAACCGCTTCCTTTCTTCCTCTTGAATATACATTAGACGATTTACCATTCGTTTTATCTCTTCTTCAGCTTCCTTTAAAGCTGTAACTTCATTACGAATCGCTAAGTATTGATAAGGTCTTCCATTTTCATCTAAAAAAGGCATGATCGTAGTGTTTACCCAATAAAAGGTATTATCTTTTGCTCTGTTTTTGATGTCACCATGCCAAACCTGTCCTGAGCTAATTGTTTTCCATAGATCCATAAAAAAACTTTTTGAATGATACCCTGAACTAATTAAACGATGATTTTGACCTATCAACTCTTCTCTCTTATATTTCGTAATTTCACATGTTTTTTCATTTACATACTGGATCATTCCACGATGATCAGTTACTACTACAATTGATGATTCATCAAGTGCAATTTTTACATCAGTCAATTGTTTGAGTACTTGTTTTAAAGTATTTCGAAAAGATGGGTCATCGATATAATCGTCAATTAGAGAAAAATTGTTTTTCGTAATCTGTTCAATGATTTTAGAATGATAATGTAAACCAATATTATTCAAAGTCAAGCAGCCCCTTTTGTAAAGCATATCGAACGATATCTGGTCTTGAACGAAGTCCAATTTTATCCATAAGATTGCTTTTATGGGTTTCAACTGTTTTAACGCTGATGACTAGTTGTTCAGCAATGTCTTTATTTGAATACCCTCTAGCGATCCAAACTAATATTTCTTTCTCACGTTCAGATAATATCTCGTAGGAACTTGTGTGGCCCTCTTGCTGCATCTTCACTAAATACTCATTCATTAATCGTTTTGTAGCAGATGGTGTTAAATAAGCGTTTCCTGTATATATTAATTGGATTGCACTCAGCAGTTCTTCATGTGGAGCACTTTTTAATATATATCCAGAGGCTCCTGCCTGTATTGCTCTGAACAGGTATTCATCACTATCATGCATCGTCAAAATGAGTACTTTCGTTTCTGGTAAATATTCTTTTAAAATTCTAGTTGCCGTGATTCCATCTTTTCCTTTTGGCATGCTTAAATCCATTAATACAATATCAGGTGTTAACTCCTTTGCTTTTCGAATGGCCTCATCACCATCTGCAGCAACCCCAACAATTGAGATTCCATTTTTATCATGAAGCAGAAGCTCTAGTCCAGTTCGAACAACAATATGATCATCTACAAGCAACACACGTATCAAAGTGATCCCTCCTTCATTGCATTTCATTTAGTCATAAAATCCTGTATCTTACCCTCTTCACTTCAATACATCAGGCAAATTGATTAAATTTTCAAGATTACTATACTCCTAAAAAAATTGGGAGTCTAGTTGATTATGAAAATTTAGGACTTCTATCTGATTTGGATTTTAACAAATTGGACAAGTATTACTTTTGAATCAATAAGAACACGCTTACTTCTAAGGGTATATCCGATTATTTGTTAGGGATTTTTTCCAATTAACATCAGAGTATCCCCTAATTATTACGCTTTGATATTTACAGTACACTTACATTACAGGCGGAAAATCTTAGTATTAGTAGTCATTTCAACTGTTTTATGATGGGACGAAGAAATGAGACTGAGATTAAGAAATTGATGAATAAACGGGGGAATAAAATTGGGACTTAAACATCAGGAAAAAGAAAAGGATCCGCAATTAAAAGGAACATTAATTAGCGTGTTTGGAATCGGTATATTCATTTTTCTACTTTGGTTTGGATTCTACGCATTTTATTTACAACGTTAATTTGAAAGAGGTGTTAAGATGCATTTACATAAATACGAAAAAATTTGGTTAACCTTTGGCATAGCCTCCTTAGTGTTATTTCTAACAATTATAGCAATAACCGCCTTTGGATTTCATCATCATCCTGCAACAGGTATGGACTTAATTGACCCAAAAAAAGTGAACGAAACGGCTCCTTTTGATCATCCAGGTGTAAATAAACTAAACGATGATACATATGAGGTGGTGTTAATTGGTAAAACATTTGGATATGAACCTACTAAACTACAAGTTCCAGTAGGTAAAAAAATTGTTTTTAAGTTGACGAGTACTGATGTTATTCATAGCTTTTCAATTGTTCATACAAACGTAAATATGATGGTGGTGCCAGGACGTATTAATACAAAAGAATATACGTTTAATAAAACTGGCAATTACTTAGTACTTTGCAATGAATATTGCGGGGCTGGACATCAATTTATGCAAACTACGATTGAGGTGGTAAAAGGTGAATAATAGTATTAACAAAAAAGACTCAAAATTAGCCTTAACAAATATTATAGTCGCCTATATTGCTTTTTTAATAGGTACATTCTGTGGACTATTACAAGTGTTTATAAGAAATAAAGCACTAGAATTACCGTCTTGGCTAGACTACTATCAAGTTTTAACTGCACACGGCGTATTACTCGCTTTAGTATTTACTACTTATTTTATTTTCGGATTCCTCATTACAGGAATGAGTAAAACTTTAGGTGATTTCGGTCCAAAAGTGCGTTTATTCTCCTGGATAGGATTTATTGTTATGTCAGTAGGTACTCTGCTTGCTGTTGTTATGATCTTATCAGGAGAGGCTTCCGTTTTATATACTTTCTACGCTCCATTACAAGCAAGTGGTTGGTTCTATGTAGCATTAGCTCTTTTTGTAATTGGTACATGGATTAACGGATTTTCTTTAATTGGACATTATATTGTTTGGAAGAAGCAACATAAAGGAAGTTTAAGTCCATTATTCGCTTTTATGACGATTGCCACGATTGTTCTTTGGGTGATTGCTAGTTTAGGAGTAGCTGTCACTGTACTTTTCCAATTCATCCCTTGGGCATTTGGTTTGGTTGACACAATTAATGTTGAGTTAAGCCGATCACTTTTTTGGTATTTTGGTCATCCTCTAGTTTATTTCTGGCTTTTACCTGCATACATGGCATGGTATGTCGTTGTTCCAAAAATTATTGGTGGAAAAGTGTTTAGTGATTCACTTGCAAGACTGTCCTTTATTCTATTTTTATTATTTTCAATTCCAGTTGGCTTCCACCATCAATTACAAGAGCCTGGAATCTCAAGTTTTTGGAAATTCTTACAGACCGTCCTAACGTTTATGGTTATTATTCCATCTTTAATGACTGCTTTTTCAATGTTTGCAACATTTGAGACAACAGGAAGAAAAAAAGGTGGCACCGGCTTATTTGGTTGGTTTTTTAAACTACCTTGGAAAGACATTCGTTTTACTTCTATATTTATTGCAATGTTCTTCTTCATTCCTGGTGGTGCCGGCGGAATCATCAATGCAAGCTTCTCATTAAATGAGATCATTCATAATACACTTTGGGTGGTTGGACATTTTCATATTACAGTAGGGACTCCTGTTGCAATGACTTTTTTTGGTTTAACATTTTGGTTAATCCCTTATTTAACGGGAAGAAAACTAACAAAAGTTGTTCAAAAATTAGCATTTATTCAAATCATTACTTGGTCTATTGGTATGATATTGATGTCAACAGCAATGCATATTTTAGGGCTATTAGGAGCTCCTCGACGTACAGCGTATACTGATTATGCAAATCATCCTGCTACACTTGAGTGGTTTAATGGTATTTTATCAAATCATGTAACTGTGGCAGTTGGTGGATCAATTTTATTTCTATCTGCAATGTTACTAATCATCATTGTTTTGCAATCATTATTTACTTTACCAAAAGCAGTGGCAGAAGAAGATTTCGTTGAATTTCCGATTGCCGAAAGTGATGTAGAAAATACACCTAAAATATTAGAAAATTGGTGGCTATGGATTGGAATTGCACTAGTTTTAATAGTCTTCGCCTATTCAATTCCTTTATCAAATATGCTGCAACACCATCATCATACACCAACAGGTTCTGAAGGATTTAAAACTTGGTAGGAGCTGATTTTATGTTCGTATTGACGTTTTCTTTAATATTAGTGGCATCTATTTGCATCACCATATGGATTGAAATTGACATGATTGAAGAATAATTAGAAAAAGGCACGTTCATTGATGAACGATGCCTTTTTTCATTCCGCCGATTTTGTATAATTGATGATTAATTAGCCAAATACATGATCAAAAATCATCTATTAAAAAATCTTGGTAAATATTCTTTGTGTGCCTCAAGCATTTCATCTACAATAGCTACAGCCAACTTATCGTTAGCAACTAATGGGTTAATCGTCAATGCAAGAATCGCTTTTTCACGACTACCCTCTACTGCAGCCTCAATTGCTGTCTGTTCAAACGATTTAATTGTTTGAATCAATCCTCGAACTGGTACTGGGAGTTCTCCAATTGTTAACGGAACTGGACCATCCTTTGTAATGACGCAACTGACTTCAACAGCGCCATCATATGGTAAGCCTGATATTGCCCCTTTGTTTACAGTGTTTAAAGGTTGAATATCTCGAGTATCATTGTAAATTGATGAAATCAAACGGCATGCCGCGTCAGAGTAGTATGCTCCACCGCGTTTTTCTAACTCAGGTGGTTTTATATCTAACGTTTCATCTCTATATTTTTCAAATAACGATTCTTCTATCTTTTGCACTACTTCTGCACGTGTTTCATTTGACTCAAAGTCTTTCAATGCTCTTTCCAGCATCTCAGATGTCTTGTAGTAGTAATGATGGTATGAGCATGGAATAACATTGATTCCTTTTAAGAATTCCGGTGCCCATTCTTCTGCATCAATATTTTTTACAAAACTTGCATTAGCTGGATCCATGATCATTTCAAGTACTTTCTCTTTTACACTGACGCCATCTAGATAAACTTCTAAACCGAAAACCATGTGATTCAGCCCTGCAAAATCAATACGAACACGAGAGTAGTCAACATTTAAAAGCTTTGCAATGCCCATTTCCATTCCAATCGGTATATTACAAAGTCCAATAAATCTCTTAATATTTGAATATCTTAATGCAGCCTCTGTTACCATACCTGCAGGATTTGTAAAGTTGATTACCCACGCATCTGGACAGAGTTCTTCAACTTCCTTACAAATATCCAAAATAACTGGAATCGTACGAAGTGCTTTAAACAAACCACCTGCACCATTTGTTTCTTGACCGATTACACCATGCTTTAATGGGATTCTTTCATCAAGTGCTCGCGCAGCCAATTGTCCAACACGAAGTTGTGTCGTAACGAAATCAGCATCTTTCAAAGCCTCACGACGATCATACGAAAGATGAATCTCCATTGGAACTTCAGCTTTTTTGACCATACGTTTCGCTAGCGCACCAACTGTTTCTAATTTCTCTCGACCTGCTTCGACGTCAACAAGCCAAAGTTCTGTAACTGGTATTTTGTCATAACGCTTTATGATACCTTCAACCAATTCCGGCGTATAACTTGAGCCCCCACCTATTGTCACGATTTTAAATTTCTTTGACATTATTTTAGGCCCCTCTCATACAAGTCAACGAACTCTTTTGCTAAGTCTTTTACGGTCATCGCATTCATCAAGTGATCTTGCGCGTGAATCATTAAAAGTGAAATCTCTGTTGGATTTCCGCCAATCTCTGATTGAATCAGTGTTGTTTGAATATGATGTGCCTCATTTAAAGAATCGTTTGCTTCCTTTAATTTCTTACGAGCTAAATCCATATCCTGTCTTTTAGCTGCTTGAATGGCTTCCATTGCCGCACTTCGACCATTTCCACCATGTAAAATCAATGTGAAAATTTCTGTTTCATTCTTTACCATAAACGGACCTCCTTTCTCTTTCATGATCAATTCTGTCAGGAAATATCCTTATGGCCGTAAATTTTTCATGTTTATAATCTTTTCGGTATTCAATGTTATTTATTTTTTAGTGACTAGAGTAAGAAGAGAAACTTCCCAATATTTCATACTACTTATTATCTAATAATTTGATGGCTTGCTCGAGAATCGCTTCACCATCGCACATTCCGTAACTAAACATATCAATAACTTCAATTGGAATATTTTTCTCACCACAGACACTTTCCATTTCTTCCAAAAGAAAACGTACTTGTGGCCCTAACAATAACACATCTGCCTCTATGAATTCTGTTCTAACAACTGATTCAGAAACTGTCCAAATGTTTGCTGAAATCCCTCTAGACTCTGCAACTTTTTCCATTTTAGAAACAATTAAACTTGTTGACATGCCAGCAGAACAACAAAGTAAAATATTCATGTTGATTTCCTCTTTCTTTAGTAAGCTTTTAAACGCTATTTTTATCTGCAACTACTAAACGAGCAATTCGATCGTAAGCAGCTAACGACTTTGGATTAGCAAATATGCTGATAACTGATAGTAAGAATGGAATGCCTTGAAAAAGAAACATCGACAAAAATTTAAAGAAACTTCTAACAATGACTAATATGCCATAAGCAAGCTTACCTTTTTTGTGATTGACGTGTGTTAGTTTCAATCGAAAGATTCTCTTTCCGATTGTAGATCCCCTAAATAAGAGGGTAGTTAACACTTCATAACAAAACCAGATAATAAGCGATTGAAGAAAGGCTTCATTAAAGAGAGACATTACTCTTACAGTCGCATCTTGAGTTCCTGTTTCACCCATTGTTCTATTTATTTCAATCATCTTTGTTAAGACGCCAGGAAAGTTTGCAAATCCTGTTAGTCGATAAACGATCGAAAGGAGGATTGAAACGATCACCGCATCGATAAGAAAAGCAACTATTCTTTTTAACCGTAACTGAGTAATTATTTTCTTTTTGTTATTCATCTTATGTTTTCGCATTTCATAATCAAGTGTTCCAATTCGTACGATCAGATTTAGCAATGAAAAGGATAGTTATTAGCCTTGAATCGTTTGACTACCCGAAGAAGACACTCCTTGATTATTACTTGCATTCTCCATTTCTAAGTTTTTCTTATCCCACATCTTAATGAATGGGAACCAAATTGCAAAGGCAACTGCAAAAGCAACTAATTGCATTACAACCCCCATGATCTTACCACCCGTCATAAGATAACCACTGATAAAGTATGGCGTTGTCCAAGGAATAATTGTACCAGTCGTATGCGGGAAAATGTCCATTGCCGTACCAAAATAAGTAACTGTCAATACTGCTATTGGTGCAAGCATGAACGGAATCATTAAGAATGGGTTTAAAACAATCGGAACACCAAACATAATTGGTTCGTTAACGTTAAAAATCGAAGGTCCGATTGCCAAGCGTCCAACTTTCTTAAGAAGTTTCGACTTTGCTAAAAACATCATATAGATTGCGACTGGTAACGTAGCACCAGATCCACCCATCCAGATACCATTTTCATAGAATGTGTACGTAATGATATGAGGTAGTGCTTTCCCCTCTTTTACTGCTGCTAAGTTCGCATCCGCATTCGTAATCCAAATTGGCTCCATTACAGACGTGATGATTGATGAACCATGAATACCAAAACTCCATAACGTGTGTTCTAATAAACTAGCAATCAGTGTACCGATATAAGTTGAACCTAAAATCGTAAATGGTTTTGTGACAACCTCTTGGATAAAAGTTGCAAACGTTTCCCAACCAGTGTATGAAAACGCATATCGAAGAAGTAAGAAGAACGTAATAATCACAAATCCAGGTATAAGAGCTGTAAACGAACGCGAAACTGTTGGTGGCACAGTATCTGGTAACGTGATAATTAATTTCTTTTGTAAGAAGAAACGATAAATTTCAGCAGTTATAATTGCAACAATTAGACCAAGGAATAAGTACTGAGCACCAAATAAATCAGGCGACCAAGCGGAAACGCTTTCCTTATCAACCGTAAATGTGCTCATGATATTCACAATTAAATATCCTGCCAATGCTAAAACACCAGCGGGAACACCATCAATATTCTTTTTATCGACCTTGTAGCTACTAGCAAGTGAATATGCCACTCCAAACACAGCTATTAAAGTGATGATCCCCATTGTACCGTTATAAACGATGTCACCAAAAGCATTCCAATTCTCTCCAAATACTTTAGACATAAAGTTTTGATACCATTCAGCTTCTAACCAAGCTACGATAATGAAGAAAGAACCAATGATCATTAAAGGCATCGCAAACATAATACCATCACGTAATGCAAGTAAATGTCTTTGATTACCTATTTTCGAAGCGATCGGTAAAAATTTCTTTTCAAAAAATTTATTTTTCATCGAATTATCACTCCTCTATAAATCTTGGTATAAGGAGCTCTCCATATACCAAGATTTTTAATATATTTAGTTTTTATAACCTTACCAACTACAAGTTTTCAAATCCTTACAATTTAAAGTTTGTATTTTACAACTGTTGTATAGTTACTGTATACCTTAACATTTCCAACAACAGTGTAAGCACGAACCTTAAAGTAGTAAGTTTTACCTTTAACTAGTCCTGTAGCAGTTAATGTTGCTTTTGTAGTTGTATTTGTCACTTTGCCTGTAAAATTGCTCGCTGTTGCGCGACTAATTTCATAACCAGAAACACCACTTACTCCAGTCCAAGTTAACTTAATTGAAGTCGAACTTGCTTTTGTAGCTTTTAGACTTGTTGGTGCATTAACCATCCATTTTGCGTACAGTGTTGTATTTACAGTTACTTTATCAGTTGTAAAGTTCCAAGCTGATTTCAACGCTGCATCTTTGTACCAACCAACAAAGACAAATCCTTTTCTCGTTGGATTAGATGGTTTTGTAATGACTGTATTATATTTTGCTATTTTAGTAGTTACAGTAGATCCACCGTTACTGTTAAATGCCACTTTATAACTATTGATTGTCCAGTGAGCTGTTAACGTAACATTTCCAGTTACAGCTGTATTGAAGTTATATGATGTTGTTGTTGACACTGCATCATTGTACCAGCCAGCAAACGTGTAACCCACTCTTGTTGGTTTTGCTGGTTCAGAAATCTTAGTATTTTCATCCACTGTTGTACTTGTCACAGCAGATCCACCATTACTGTTAAATGTAATTGTGTATTTGTTAATAGTATTGTTATTTTCAAGATTCCACTTAGCATAAAGAGTAGTTGAAGCTGTTACTTTATCAGTTGCAAAGTTCCAAGCTTGCGTACCAGCTTGATCCTTAAACCAACCAAGGAATGTATAGCCATCTCTTTTTGGTGTTGCTGGAGATGTAATTGTTGCATTGTAAGCTGCAGTTGTTGAAGCTACTGCAGAACCACCTTGTGAGTTAAATGTAACTGTACTTGTTGCGTTTTTAGCTACAGTACGTTCATACGTCATTACGTGGCTATCTGTTTCAAACCTTGGCGCTCCATCAATTGTCATAGCTGAGTAAGTAACTACAGCAGTGATTGTAGCTGGATTGTCCGTAAGATAAGTAACATCTCCATTCGCTGCAACTGTTACATCGCTAGGTGATGATGATTCATAAACTACATCTACATTCTTGTGCCCATCTTCGTTTAACCCTGTCTCAGCCATTGCATTTTTTAACCAAGTTGGATAAGCAAAAGTATCCTTGTCCAGTTTAGCCGGGGCAATAGCCTCTAATGATTTGTTTGGATCAACAACTTTAATCGTGTATGTTATTTTAGCCGGTGTTCTAAAGAATCCATCAATAACTGTTGCCGTAACCGTACTAGTTCCTGGTTTTAAACCAGTTGCGTAAGCACCATAGTACTCGCCATTTACACTTAAATCAGTTGGACTTACGTTTCCTTCATCACCGTAAGTTGCTAAATTTCGTAAATCTAAAACACCCGCTATATTTGAATCAGGATTGATTTGTGTAGGTAATCCATTGCTATATCCAGCTTGATCCCAAGCATTCGTTGACCAAGATACATTCCTAACATATCCCGTTGTTTTAGCATCAAGCTTAACCGAGTCACCAACGTTAATCGTAAAAGTATGTGTGTCTGCATTATATTTCGCATTTGGATTCATAGATGTTAAATTAGTTGGGTAATTAAGGCTTTCTGTACCATTATTTACTGGTGCAGTAATTTTTGATCCTAAATCCTCTACATAAGCAGCATCCTCAGGGTTTTGAGTGATCCAGTAAGGCATTGAGATTACAGTTGAAGATTCATTTGTTCTGCTGCTACCAGAGTCAATTGTTCTTCTATCCATGGTACCAAAGATGTTTGTGTTGTATTTAGACATCATAACTTCATCACGAGGAATTAATTGGTCAGCCATAAGATTTGGTGCCACATGTGTTACGTCATTTCTATTTGCAGAAAGAACATCCCAGTTAATGAAATTATTAGGAATACGTGTCATTTGCCATGTTGAACCTGCAAGGTCAACTTGAGCATTTCCGATATCAATCCCTTTAGCTTTCAATGCACCTAGAGAAGCTGCATAGAAAGTTGTCATGAATGGATTTTTCTCTCTCTTTTCATTTGTCCACCATTGGTTCATGCCTTCTAAAATTTCGTCACCGTTAAACGAATCTGCATGATGAGATAATGTGTAGTAAGCTAGTGCTTCTTCTTCTTCATCAGAATAGTTCATGTAAGATTCGTGAGTTACACCGCTTACACCGATATCATCGCCGTTATGAGCTGCAATACCAAAGTATCTTGAAAGATATTGCAATGTCATATCAAGCATCGATGTTGAGTTATACGTTTTTGGATATCTTACTTCAAAATCATTGTGTTCATTAACCGTTGTTGACGCTTTTTTGCCATTCATTACATTGTACTCGTTTGCAAAATCAAGAGGTTCAACTACATCAATGCCTTGATTTACCAGGCTTACTTTTTCTTCAGCAGTATATCCACCAAAATCTTTTGCAACCGCTAGTGCTTGTAATAGTAATTGTGCATTTAATGGACCGTCTTCATAGTCAGCGTCTCTTCCCCATGCATCCTTATTACCATCAAGGTATTCAGGGTTTAAATTTGCCCATCTAGTTGGAGCATTTGGTACGTTTAATCCATTTCCACGAATAGTTCCCTGATCAAAACGAGATTCAGCTGGGTTCTCACCATTAACAGTCAATTGGAAATAGTTATTTAGAACTAATGCATTTGTATGGTTAATCATATTATTTTTGATTAGCGCTGCTAGTTCCGGATCCTCATCTTTGAACGCTTTATATGCTAGATCAAGTGTAAAATAATGACCTACTAATTCATCTGTAGATGTTGTTGCTTTGTAAACAACTTTATTTGAGTCTAAAGCTTTTGTATCAGCATCAAAACCTTCGTTTTGGTTTGCAAATATTTCTGTTAAGCGTGGAGGGACTGCAACTGTGTCATAAGCTTTAAGAGCAGGATTCGTTCCATTTTTGAAAGTTCCTGGGACATTATAGTAAACTGTATTTCCATTTATATCTGTAGCTTGTCCTGCTTTCTTTTTAATCCATGCATTATCCCAAGTTTCAGCTTCTGGAACTGTAGCACCATTGTTACTTGTGTTAACTTTGTACGATCTAGCAAAGAAACCAGATGCAGCAGGTTTTTTTGTGTGATCTAATGTATATTTACCATTTTCATCAACGTAAACTGGCTTTCCTTCGTTCTCTGCAAGCCATGTTTTTGCTTCTTCGATCGTTGATACGTTTCCTCCATAAGAGTTAACAACATATACATAGTCATTTACATTGTTTTTAGATGTAACTTTTAATTGTGTACCAGATACATAACCAAGAGTTACGATTGATTCAACAGCACGAATAGCAGATGCTTTTGCATCTTTTGTTCTTTCATCAGATTCTCCGAAGTTTTCTTTCATGTAGTTGTATCTCCAGATTTCACCAGAAGCATACATTGTCGTCCAAAGACCATCATTGTCTGTATCACCTGTTGCTCTAGCAGCGTCTTTATCACCTGTCATAAGGGCTTTAATCATATCCGCTGTAGAAGAGAAAGACGTATTACCTGATTGGAATCCAAATCTATCATTATAATTTCTAGAAATTTCTGTTTGAAGTAAAGATTTACCCATTAAGGACATTTGCTTTCTTACAATATGTGTCGCATTTCCATTTTCACCTAAGATCCAAAGTCCATTATTACCATCAGGCATAATGTTCGTTATCACTTCTTTGGAGTTATACGTAGCAGCAGCACCACTATTATTCGTACCAGAACCTGAAGATTGACCAGTTTGAGGTATATATCTTCCACCTTGTAAATATTGAATTTGATCAGCCGAAGGTAAATTAGGATCATAGAGTGTAATAGCATCTGATACAATTCCAGTAATTACGCCATGAGGCCTTTCATCACCCAAAAGAATTTTATCATTTGACTTAATTAATTTATCTTTTGAGATCAACCATTTTACGCCATTTTCTCCATCTACATAGCCAACATAGTTTTTAGAAGGAAATTTCTTCCCTGATGGAGCAGTCGGAATATTGTTTATTTGCCAATTTGTTGTAGCAAGAGCTGCTGGAATATTCGGATCTCCAGCATTGTAATAGTAAACGACCTTCTCAAGATTTGTATCTTGCTTTGATTCAACGACCGTAACCGTAATATTAACAGTTGCAGCATTACCACTCGCATCTACTCCAGTACCAGTGATTTTTGCAGAACCACCAGACACCCCTAAAATCTTTCCGCTGTAATCACCCTTTTTGTTACCAACTAAATCAACATAAGCCACATATGGGTCAGAAGTTGTCCATTTTACTGGCTTTGTTGTATCTAAACCAGCTGGCATTGCACGAGTGATTTGTGTCGTATTCATATAAATGCTAGTACCAGTTGAAACAGGAGCTACCGTAAACGATTGAGTTGAAACTGTAGGAGCTGCTTTTGCAACGATCCCACTATAGCTACTAGCAAACATTGAAGCTGCAAGTACTGAAGCTGGAAGTGCTCTACCAAAACGCCATTTACTATTTTTCATTATTTTCCTCCAAAGTAGAATTTTCGAATCAATTTTTAACTTAAGGTCATTTTTAAGACAAGTAGACAATATCAATTAAAACTTGCGTACTTCTAAAAAAATTAATTGTTTCCTTCTACCTCCTCTATACTTAGTAAAAGCCTTTACAAGAAAAATGTTGGCACTGCTGAGTTTCCAAAAACATATGCTCAATTATCCCTTTCTTCCAATTCGTAATCGCTTACAAATTTGACATAAAAGAAACAAATGATATCTTGTTCCACTTAACCAACATCCAATTAAACCCAAATGTTGGTAATCTATTTTTTTATTTCGTGTACATCTATCGATTACGAACCGTATTGAAACAAAATTTTCGAAATTTCATACTGAAAATCGTTGAAATTAGTCGATTTTAAAACTTTCTGTTTCGCTTCGGGATGATCCATTAAATGTAAAAATAATCGACTTAGCTCCTTGTGTAAAAACAAGTCACCAGCACGTAAATTAATTAAAAACAGGATTTGTACGACTCTCCCATCAATCGTCGGCGGATTCTTAAAAATCACTACACTAATTGAATCTTGAATTGCAACCATCTTTAATGCATGTGGCGCAGCAATTCCATTTTGCAGAATCGTCGATATTTTTTCTTCACGATCAACTACTAAAGCAGGATAGTCAGGTGTTGCAAAACCTAGCTCCACAACACTATTTGCTTTTTCTTTAATGAAAGCTTTATAGTCAATAGACTCTCTGCTTTCTTCTATATAGAACAATTCTCGATGAAACAGAGATAACAGTGTTGGTTCATTTTCCTTCACTCTACTCGCGGGGTACTTTGTCAGTGTCCGACGAATTCTCTGAACATCTGTTTCCGTTAAGATAGGTGCAACTTGAATATACGGAATTGAAAGATTGTCAAACTGAATGGAAATCGATGAAACTAGTAAATCGTATGAGTCTAGATTAATAGATTGCAGTTCGGTATACACAACGACATCAATTGTTGCATCTTGAAAAAGGGTTTCAAGTTTCATTTTTAATAAGTCAGCCGATCCTGCTCCTAATCCGTAGGATAATAGAATTTTTTTATAAGAACTTAATTGCTTTTGCTTCTCTCTTTCCATATGAGCTGCTAAGTGCATTGTAAGGTAACCCATCTCATCACTGGAAAGTTCAAATCCCCATATTTCCTTGATCATTTCAGAAAAATTTAAAGCAATCATAAAGACATCGGAATATCTACTGTATACATCATCTATCAATGGATTTGTAAGCTTTAAATTGAAATATAACCTTCTTAACAAAGGATACATATGCATGATCAGCGTATTCATAAGTTGCTGGTCACCTGAAAACTGTGTCAAAAATGTTTGATCTAATTTTTCTAAACACTTCTTTAGTTTTTGTTGTAAATCATTCTTTTCTGCTTCCTCAATATCATCCACACTCGATTTACCACTTATATGTGCGGCTAGATAGATAATCTCACTCTCTGGTAAAACCACATGATATAATTCAGAAAGAATTTCACAAATTCTTTTTGATATATTCATAAATGATTGCTTGATTAGAGAAACATCTAACTTCTTTTCTTGATTAGGCAAGATAAAATTATGTTGTGTTACTCGAAATGCAAGTACTTGAATATGCAATAAAATGTTTTCAAATGCAAAATAACTTAATTTCAATTGATTATTTTGTACTTCTTCGCTCAATACAGTTCTAATTTCAACAAAAGGAAATACTTTTTCAAAATTTAGATAATTCGACTTTTTCAACAACCCTGCTTCTTTTTGACTTAAGAAATATGAAAACGCCCTTCTAAAATTTGTTTCCTCACCTAGTAAACGGACACCGTAACGTGATTTTGTTTCTACTTTTAAATCAAAAATTCGAACTTGCTTTTCAACTTCAATCATGTCGCTAAAAACTGTCGATCTGCTGATCATTAAGCTATCAGCGAACATATCAATGGTTTGAAACTCGGTCGTTTGAATCAGAAGCATAATAATATTATTCACACGAACACGAGGTAAATCTGGGGCTAAAGCTCCCTCAATTTCTTTCATATACGTTTGAAGCTGTTCTTGATTTATTACATAAAGTAAATAGCCTTCTCCACGTTTTTTCTGAATCTCAAAACCGGACTTTTCACCAATTACGTTTAACTCTTTCAATTCATTACGTAAAGTTCGATTTGAAATGGCAAATTCTAATTCCAATTCATGTGACGTAAGTGATTTTCCTTTTTGATACAAATACTGTAAAATTAGATCTCTTCGCATACATTACCTCACCACTCTAGATGCCGCTCTAGTATCTTTAGTTTACTTTCCACTAAATTTATTTAACAGTTTGATTTTTTCCAATATAGTTCGCAAATTCAAACAAACATGATTAAAACTTAAATTTGAACCAACGTACAAACTCCCATTGTCATAATACATCTTTAGTCCTATCAAAAATACAGGAACATTTTACTAATACCAATCTCTGAAAACATACGCATCTAATCACTCTTTTAAAAACTTGAATTATCAGTACTTTATGACCTTTTGTGATTAGCATTACTTCACAGCTTGTTCACGATTCCTAAAGAGAGGTTCATCTTTTCAAATCTTTCTAAAACAAAAAAAAGCGCCCCCATAAGATAGGGACGCTCTATTTATTTGGTACACATTCAATCTTCGAATCTGTTATACACCATAATACTTCGCAAACAGTTCTTTATTCCATTCATCACCGCCATCAACATTAGAACTCTTAAACACTGGTGGCTTCAGACCTGCTTGATTATATTTTTTTGCTAATAAAATTGAAATGGTTTGAGCAACAAAAGCTCCCACGATCGTAGAAGTTGCGCCCATGCCTGTGTTTGCTTCTTCTACATAAAAAGCAGCATCCCCGGGTCCAGTACAACTATCAATGACTACATCACTAAAGTCGTAAAGATATTTCCCACTACTATGTCTTGATTTTGAACCTACAGGATGATTTGGATTTGTAAAAGCAATCACCTTTGTACCACATTCCTGTGCCATTTTTGCAAGTTCAACAGTCATTCCATTCCTTCCTGAATTAGAAGCAATCACAAGTATATCCTTTGAGTTAATCTTGTATAATTCAAAAATTACCTTTGCATAGGCTTCTACGCGTTCAATCACAGTACTTTTTAAAGGATGATCGTGTAAAAAAAACTCATTCGGCAAAATTGGAGACACTTGGGCAAATCCACCCGCTCTTACATAAAATTCTTCTGCGAACATATGTGAATGACCTGAGCCAGTAACTAGGAAGCGACCTCCATTTTGAATGGCATCAAAAATACTTGTTGCCGCTTCTTCCATTTTTTGAATCTGTGTCGTATACAGTTTTTCAAGATTTGCCGTCACATATTGATAATAGTTATCCATTGTACCATACCTTCTTTATTTGATTTTAGTACTTCAGATATTTATGGCGGTATATCTACCATCCATACTTCTTTTCACTCCATTTTTTAATAATCAAATCTTGTTTCACGAAAACTAGACTATTTTTTTCGATATCTTTATCAATAATTGCTCCAGCTCCAAGAACACTATATGTACCAATCTTGCAACCAGGCATAATGATTGTATTCACACCTGTTCTGCAATAGTCCCCAAGATAAGAAGCATTTGAAAAATGTAAAGGTACTTCTTTCCGTCCATTCACAACCTGCTCAGTTTCTCCATCATCAAATCGTAATGTTCCACAAACGGTTGCTGCTCCGATATCCGTATGACTACCAATTGCACCATAAAACTCGCCATAATGGTAAAGATACACCTTATCCATCACCAATCCACCAAGGAATTCAGCACAATGGTCAAAAATACAATGCGAACCAATTGATACACCACTATAAATGATGCAATAATTACGAATGATTGTCTTTTCACCAATCACAGCATTACCATTAAAAATAGCTCCGTTATCAATGACTGTATTGTCTCCAACAATCAGATTACCGTGAATGACAACTCTGTCTCCAATCCTGGAGTTCTTACCTAGTTTTACATGGCCATGAATGGTTGCATTTTTGGAAATCGCTGCCCCCTCTGCAAGTTGATTCTCTTGTAAAGCATTACAAAAAAGATTTACCATAAATTCATTCGCTTCTAACATATGCCAAGGCTTATCAATATCAAAGAAATAGCCAATACATTCGATCGCTTGTAATCTATCTTTCTCAAGTGATTTTAGTAGAGCAGCTTCAATGAATCTCTCTTTTGGAGCACCTACACCTACTTTTACATCTGGAAAATAATCTGGTGTTCTTTTCACTTCTTCTAAAAGTAACTCGTCAAAAAGAAATCCTGCAAATTGATGGGTTATGCTATCCCCACGATAGTGTGCACCAATGGACTTAACGTAACCATTTTCTGTACTTGCACCAATCCAGTTTCTTGCTGATTCTTTTAACTTTTTCAACAAAACGGCAGGTTTTTTCGTTTTCAATAACTTCTCGAGATCTATTTGTTCAATGATGGTATCCCCATAAAGAACAATAAATTCCTTTGTATCAGAGAGTAGCTCTGCCCCTATTACCAGGCTTTCTGCACTTCCTAAATTTGTTTGGTCAGTCACAAATTTTATATTTTCTATATCATATAAAAGATTTTCTAAGTCTCTACGATGTTCTTCATTCACTACAACAACGGTTTCTTCTACTCCCATTGCCACAATGGATTCAATATTATAGCGGATTAATGACTTCCCCGCGATTTTTAATGTAGTTTTGGAGCGAACTTCGCTAAAAGGAAACATTTTACTCCCTTTGCCCGCTGCAAGAATAATTGCTCTTTTTACCATTCTATCACCTCGAATATAAAATTTTTACTTATATTCTACCAATCGAAATTTATTTTTACCTGCCAAAAGATAAGGTAATAACTCTTTTGCAAAGGGATGAACAAATCCAATGACATTATGCTCAACAGATTGCCCTAAATCTTTCAAGGAGATTTGTACTTCACCTTCATATTGTGCACTTCGATTATTTAAAACGGAGATTGTATACTGATTTCTTGGTGCACAATAGCAAGGAGGCACATCTATTCCTCTCGTATCCGTCGCTCGGATTAGATTTGCGGGTTGATCAACTCTTGAAATAAGAATCTGCTCTTGAATTTTCAGTTTTGTTTTTTGAGGAACATACTGATTAAAAATAACAGGAATCTCTAAATAATCCTGTTTGTAACATCTTGCCATTTCAGAAAGCTCCGAAAGATCTGCAAACGAGTCTCCAATTAGCACATCATTAAATCCACTTGCAAATAACTCTAACATGGCAATATGACTAGGCAAGAAGCGATGTTTTTCAATAGTACAAACCCCATGACCTAAGTGGTGTAAATCTTTAGGTGAAAGTTGGGATGCAATAAACCCACCGACCGGTACACCATATGAACCAAACAAATTGTTAATTGGACGAATGTCTTCTAAAGATAATGCTGTATCAGGTAGCGGAAAAAAATTGTGACAAGCTGTTAGTTGTCCAATGTTTCCTTCCTTTTCAACTGTTTCTAAAAATTCGCGACATTCCCATAAAGCGCTTCCATTTTGATTATTAGAAGAAGACATTGAAGCATTTACTTCTATTTGAATCCCTTGCTGATTTTTTGAAAGAATGGCAACTTCCCCGCTCGTAAATCCTCCGTCAATACGGAGTCTTGTAATGCCCATCTTTTGTAAAGCTGAAAGATCATTCAATGTACAACCAAGCTCTTTAAACACTTCATCATTTATATCAGCAGACACAGACATACCAAGTTCTTTACAGTAACTAAGTATTTCATTCCAAGTGTTTGCACTTACATTCTGTGCACCTTCAAAACCATGATTATTTAAGATCAGTGAAACAAATACTTTATTAAAACCTAATGAATTTGCCTTTTCCAAGTAGTTTTGGATTTGATCTAAAGGATAAAAATTGGGATATACACTAATTCCTATTTCACGCATTTTAAGTCCCCATTTCCTTACTATTCTTAATTAGTATTCACTTGTATTTGTGCACCGATAATAATAGCACCAAATACTGGATCAAAAAGTGGTGATGAAATTTCTACTTGCGGTAAAACCACACTTAATTTTTCTTTTAACACACCGAAATACTCGGATGATTTAGTCAACAAACTACCTGCAACAGAGAGACGGAACTTTTCTGTCCCCATTTGTCGACTGATTCCTACAACTAAACGAACTAGCTTCTCTAGTTCTCCTTCAACAATTGTTTGAGCAGTCTTATCCCCTTTTATCCATGCTTCTAGAATAATTGGCGTACATGAAGCTATCTTATCAACAGGAAAAGTATCTTCTAAATATAATAAATCCATAAAATCTTCTGGAGAAGTCAACTGAAAATGAGCAAGTAACTGATCTGTAAATGATGTAGGAGAAATCACTTTGTCATACTCTTGCATTACAGCTGCAATCGCATGTCGACCAATTTGAAAACCGCTTCCTTCATCACTGATTAATCCGCCCCATCCACCTGAGCGAACAATTTTCCCATCTGAATTAATGCCCACAACAATAGAACCTGTCCCAGCAATCATCAAAGCATCTTTTCGCTCTCCGTTCCCACCAACTAGTGCAATTTCCGCATCATTCACAACCTCTAATCTGCAAGTGAATCCACTTTCTTTTAAAGCAGTCAAATAGATTTCAACATCCTTTGGTCGATCGACACCTGCAGAACCTAGTACTAAAATTGCATTTTGCAGTCGATTTCCAAAACACTTTACCAATTCTTCATAAACATCACGAAATACTGGTCTCAGACCTTCTACGCCGATGTTATTATAATTCGACATCCCAAAATTTTGGTCAAAAAGAATTTCTCCATCTAATCGTTCCTTGACCAAAACTCTCGTCTTCGTTCCTCCGCCGTCCATTCCAATAATCAATCTATTATTCATGAGTTGATGCTTCACCCTTTCTTTAATCAATTATTTTTTTCTCAATGGTTGCAATAATTGTATAGTAAACTTTGGTCTTTTTCTAGGTGGATATTTTCTACATAAGAAGGAAAAAAACCACTTATTTAAAAAGTGGTTTTTACTCATTAATTCATAGGTTTATTACACCAAGGCAACATATTCTTTTCGAAAGATTAGAAGTCTTAATTAGTCTTTAGTCCACATCACTGATTCTTGAACACGAATTAAATTATAAAAAAAGGCAGCACCCCTAATGGGCTTGCTGCCTTACTTCTTTAAAATTAATTGAGCTACACACTCAACGTGACTAGTATGTGGAAACATATCCACTGGCTGAATTTCAATTGTCTCATAACCTCCGTCTTCTAGCACGCGTAAATCGCGAGCTAGTGTTGAAGGGTTACATGATACATAAACGACTTTACTTGGTTTCATATCGATAATTGTATTTAAAAGCGCTTCGTCGCAACCTTTTCTAGGAGGATCGACTACTAGAACTTCCGCTTTTATGCCATGCTTGTACCAATTTGGAATGACTTCTTCAGCTTTCCCAACTTCGAATTCAACATTTGTCATCTGGTTAATCGTAGCGTTTCTTTTTGCATCTTCTATGGCTTCTGGAACGATTTCAACTCCGTAGACCTTTTTGGCTTTTTGAGCTAAAAATAATGAAATCGAACCAATACCGCAGTAAGCGTCAATCACTGTTTCATTTCCATTTAAGTTTGCATATTCAAGGGCTTTGTCATAGAGCACCTTCGTTTGAGTTGGATTGACTTGATAAAAAGATCTAGCTGAAATTTCAAACGTTATATCACCGATTTTATCTTTAATTGTTTCACTTCCGAATAAAACAAACGTTTGATTTCCTAGAATGACATTTGTTTTTTCGTTATTTACATTTTGAATGATACTCGTAATGTTAGGATATTTCTCAATAATTTTTGAAACAAGCTCTTCCTTTTTAGGAAAATTAGCTTTATTTGTTACTAGTACTAGCATTGTTTCATTTGTAAAATGACCATAACGAGCCATAATATGACGTAAAATTCCTTTATGAGTCAATTCATCATAAGGCTTAATCTTTAATTCATCACATATGTCTTTTACATCTTGAATCATTTCATCATTTTCTTTTCCTTGAATATAACATTCATTCATCGGAATGATTTCGTGGCTTCTTTTTTGGTAAAATCCTACAACAAGTCCACCTTCAAGTTCTCCGACAGGTACTTGCGCTTTATTACGATAGCTCCAAGGATTCTCCATACCTAGTACCGGATGAATCACGACATCTTCTAGCTTTCCAATACGTTTCATCACTTCTGTTACTTGTTTATATTTTGCATCGAGTTGCCCTTCATAACTCATGTGCTGTGTTTGACAACCGCCACATTGGTTATAAATTGAACAAACAGGCTCAACTCTCACAGGACTTTGGTTATGCAATTCAACTACTTTTCCAAAGCCATATCCTTTACTTGTTTTGATCACTTTGATTGTTGCTTTTTCACCTGGAAGCGCATTAGGCACAAATATTGGATATCCTTCTACCTTTGCTACTCCATGTCCTTCATGAGTTAAATCAATAAATTCAACTTCTAAAAATTGATTCTTTTCTACAGGTAATACTCTTTTCGACAAGTCCCTTACCTACCTTTCAAATACTTATTCAAATAACTATTATACAAAACAAATAACCACGAAACTACCGTGGTTATTTTTTCTAATATTTACTATTTATTGCTTGTTATGGTACGTAAATCTCTAAGTGATTATACAACATATCAACCGTACATGGTGTATCTCCGCCATATTCACCGTCGATATTTAGAAGTAACTTATCATTTGAAGTAAATTTCAAGTGACTAGCTCTAGTATATAGAACATGATCATTGTGTACATGCTCTCCACGTAATAACTGTGCACAAACTCTAATGATTTCAGCTATATTCGATTTCTTTAAGACAAGTAAGTCAAATTGACCATCATTAATACTTGCTTCTGGGGCAATTTTTTCAAAACCACCTACAGAGTTTGTGTTTGATAATAAAAATAAGAATGCCTCTTCATCAAATACTTTTCCATCATACTCAATTCTTAATCGAGTAGGCTTCACTCTTGGTAGCATTTCGATACCTTTTAAATAATAAGCTAGTTGGCCAAGAACCGTCTTTAGCTTACTTGGTACTTCATAAGTTAGTTCTGTTATTTTACCTGCAGCTAGAATGTTAACAAAATATTTTTCATTAACTCTTCCTATGTCTAACGGAACTGTATTACCTTTCGTTATTACATTTGCTGCTTCCATAATTGAAACATTTACACCGATTGCTCTAGCAAAATCATTTGTTGTCCCAACTGGGATTAGTCCTAGCTTTGGTCGATACTCTTGTTCTGCCAAACCACTAATGACTTCATTTAGTGTTCCATCCCCACCACAGGCTACCACTAGATCAAATTTTCGCTCACATGCTTCTCGTGCTGCAATTGTCGCATCCCCTGCGCCTGTTGTTGCGTGGCAAGAAGTTTCATATCCAGCCTGTTCGAATTTTTGTAACACTTCAGGAAGCTTTTTCTTAAAAATTTCACGACCAGAAGTAGGGTTGTAGATAATTCTTGCTCGCTTCATCATTAACCATCCTACTTTTTTATTTAAGTCCTCTACCCTCTATCGTAACCTAAAACGTTTTTGTAGTAAACTTTTTCCATTTCTCTAACTATTTTTACCTTTCTAAACTCTATTCAAACGCAAAAAAAATTGGATTTTTTCAAAGTATTTTTTGTTTTTTCGCATGCTCAAATATAAAAATACAACTGTTTGGAAGCACCGAATAAAGTTATTCATTTTCATTGATATATTTTATATGTTTTTGAACAACTTAATACTAACATGTGTAATTTTTAATTTTGTAAAACACATTAATGTAAAAAGGAACGGTATGGATAAATGGAAAATCGCTCATTAGAACAGGTTGAATCTTTAGCAGCCAAAAAATTAACTGTATATAGAAATAGTGTGATCAGATATCTGATGAGAGCTAGTATGGCAAGCATGTTTATTGGATTTGGTGTAATAGTAGCCTTTAAATCCGGTAACTTTTTTTATGTTGTTCATTCCCCTTTCACATATCCCATGGCAGCATTTACATTTGGTGTTGCAATTCTTTTAATAGCGTATGGTGGTGGAGACCTTTTTACTGGTAATACTTTTTATTTTACATATTCTGCTATTAGAAAAAAGATGAAGTGGTCTGAAGTATTTATATTATGGTTGCTCTCTTATTTAGGTAATATTATCGGAGCCGCTTGCTTTGCATTATTAATTTATCTTACCGGGCTATTTAATGATGCTAGCGTTAACAGTTATTTGCTAAGTGTAGTAGAAAAAAAGATGCACGTCCCAACTGGCCAACTTTTTTTTAGAGGGATCTTGTGTAATTGGTTAGTTTGTTTAGCATTTTTTATTCCAATGACCTTAAAAGAAGACATTTCAAAAATAATGACGATGCTACTTCTTGTATTTTGTTTTTTCATTTCTGGTTATGAGCATAGTATCGCAAATATGTGTACGTTTGCGATTGCTCTAGTAATTGATCATCCAGAAACAATTTCATTTAATGGTGTCATTCATAATCTCATACCAGTAACATTAGGTAATATTATTGGTGGAAGTATTTTAATGGGAGCCTTTTATTTCTATATAAATAAACCCTTTTTAGATCAAAATGAACGAAATTCAAAATAAAAACTACGAGTATTCGCTCGTAGTTTTTGTTTTTAGAAGACTTCAAATTAACGTTTTTGAATTTCTTCCATTAAAATTTTATTTAATAATGGTGGATTTGCTTGTCCTTTAGTCGCTTTCATCATTTGACCAACAAGGAAACCAATCGCACGGTCTTTACCATTTTTAAAGTCTTCAATTGATTGAGGATTTGCATCTAATGTTTCGATTACGATTGTACGAAGTGCGCCTTCATCAGAAAGCTGTACTAAGCCTTGTGATTTTACGATTTCGTTAGGGTCGCCACCTTTTTCAATTAACTCAGTGAATACTTTTTTCGCTATTTTTGATGAGATTGTTCCATCAGAAATTAATTTCACTAAGCTAGATAGGTTTTCAGGTGTTAATGCAACATCACGTAATTCTTTTTGTGATTTGTTTAGGTATGCCGATACTTCACCCATTAACCAGTTAGAAGCTAATTTTGCATCTGCCCCATTCGTAACAGTTGCATCGAAGAAATCAGACATTTCTTTTGTTAAAGTTAAAACCATTGCATCATATGCAGGTAATCCTAATTGCTCAACATAACGTTTTTGACGAGCATCTGGAAGTTCAGGAATGCTATTTCTCACTCTTTCTTTCCACTCATCATCAATGAAAAGTTCAACAAGATCTGGCTCAGGGAAATAACGATAATCGTCAGAACCTTCCTTTACACGCATTAAGATTGTCGTTTTTGTCGCTTCATCATAACGGCGTGTTTCTTGTTGAATAATTCCTCCTGATAGAAGAACCTTCTCTTGACGGATTTGCTCATGCTCAAGTCCTTTTTGAACGAAAGCAAATGAGTTTAAGTTCTTTAACTCAGCCTTTGTACCAAACTTTTCTTGACCGAAAGGACGTAACGAAATATTTGCATCACAACGAAGTGATCCTTCTTCCATTTTTACGTCAGAAACACCTGTGAATTGAATGATTGCTTTCAATTTCTCTAAATAAGCATAAGCTTCTTCAGGCGTACGGATATCTGGTTCAGATACGATTTCAATTAAAGGCGTACCTTGACGGTTAAAGTCTACTAAAGAGTAACCTTCATCAGTATGGTTTAATTTACCCGCATCTTCTTCTAAATGAACACGAGTGATGCCAATACGTTTCTTCTTGCCACCAACTTCAATTTCAATCCATCCATTTTCACCGATTGGCTTATCAAACTGAGAAATTTGGTAAGCTTTCGGGTTATCAGGATAGAAATAGTTTTTACGGTCAAATTTTGTTTCTGTTGCTATTTCACAATTTAAAGCCATTGCAGCTTTCATGCCATAGTTTACAGCTTCTTCATTTAACACAGGTAATACGCCTGGATATCCTAGGTCAATTACACCAGTGTTTGTATTTGGATCTGCACCAAACGCATTAGGGCTTGGTGAGAAGATTTTTGATTTTGTTTTTAATTCTACGTGTACTTCTAAACCAATTATCGTTTCAAAATTCATCTTTCCCGCGCCTCCTTACAGTTGTGGTCTTTGCTTTGTAAAATCAGTTGCTTGCTCGTATGCATGTGCAACTCTGTAAATCGTAGACTCATCAAAATGCTTACCAATAATTTGTAACCCTAATGGTAGACCTTCATGGAAACCACAAGGAATCGAAATGGCAGGAACACCAGCTAAGTTAATTGGAATTGTTAAAATATCATTTGCGTACATAGTCATAGGGTCGCTTACTTTTTCGCCAACTTTAAAAGCAGGAGTTGGTGTTGTAGGACCAATAATGACATCATAATTTTCAAATACTTTTTCAAAATCTTCTTTGATTAAAGTACGAACTTGTTGAGCTTTTTTATAATATGCATCATAGTAGCCAGAGCTTAATGCATATGTTCCAAGCATAATACGACGTTTTACTTCATCTCCAAAGCCCTCTGCTCTAGTTTTCTTGTAAAGGTCGATTAAATTCTCTACATCATCAGCACGGTGACCATAGCGAATTCCATCAAAACGTGCTAGGTTAGCAGATGCTTCAGAAGAAGATAATAAGTAATAAGTTGCTAAAGCATATTTAGAATGAGGTAAAGAAACCTCTTCCCACGTAGCTCCTAGGCTTTCTAGTAAGTTTAATGCTGCCATAACAGATGCACGAGCTTCCTCGCCTACACCTTCACCTAGGTATTCCTTTGGAACAGCAATACGAAGACCTTTTACATCTCCAGTAAGTGAACTTAAGAATGAAGGAACTTCAACATTTGCAGAAGTTGAATCACTTGCATCTAATCCAGAGATTGCTTGTAATAATAGTGCGTTATCCTCTACATTTCTAGTAATTGGACCAATTTGGTCTAATGACGAAGCAAATGCTACTAAACCAGAACGAGATACACGACCATATGTAGGTTTTAATCCAACTACACCACAGAAAGATGCTGGCTGACGAATTGAACCACCTGTATCAGAACCTAATGAGAATAAAACTTCACCTGCAGCAACAGAAGCAGCAGAACCACCGCTACTACCACCTGGTACATACTCGATGTTCCAAGGGTTACGTGTTCCACCAAATGCAGAGTTTTCATTAGATGAACCCATTGCAAATTCATCCATATTTAATTTACCAATTGTGATTGCTTCAGCCTGCGCTAATTTCGTCACAACAGTAGCATCATAGATTGGATTAAAGTTTTCTAGAATCTTACTCGCACAAGTTGTACGAAGACCTTTTGTTACAATATTATCTTTTACACCAATTGGCATACCAGAAAGAATACCACGAGACTCGTCCCATGCTTTTTCATCAAGAGCTTTTGCTTGTAAACGTGCTTGCTCTTCGTTTAATGTTAAAAATGATTTAACATCTTTATCAACAGCAGAAATTCTTTCGTATGACTCATTCACTAACTCTTCTACTTTAATCTCTTTTGACTTTAACTTCTTATGTAATTCCGAAACTGTATATTCAAATAAAGACATTTACTGTTCCCCCCTTAATCTAATATTGACGGTACTTTAACTTGTCCATCTTGGTGATCTGGTGCATTTTTAAGCACTTCTTCAATTGCTAAACCTTTTGCAGGCTCATCCTTACGCATCACATTACGCATTGTTAATACATGTGTAGTAGGTTTTACATTTGACGTATCAAGTTCACCTAATTGCTCAGCAAAATCTAAAATCGCGCCAAGTTGCTTTGAAAATTTCTCTGCTTCTTCTTCAGTTACCGCTAAACGTGCTAAATGAGCAACGTGCTTTACTTGTTCCATTGTAATTTTTGACATTATTTTTGCACCTCCATAAATTTCGCACAACATACAATATACTGATAATACCAAATTTCCCATGTCTCGGGCAACATTCCACTTAAATCCAAGTAAAAATATATTTGGAAACTAAAATGAAAACATTTACATTACATTTCTATTAATCAAACGTTTGTTTAAAATGGTTAAAATAATTCTATTTAGCTACTTCTATTCTAGTTAATTCAATTCCATATTGATTAAAATATTCTATTGAATACTCATCAGGATAACCTTCATGATATACAACTCTAGTAACCCCTGCTCCATTAATCATTTTGGCACAAGCTCTACATGGAGCTGTAGTGCAGTATATCGTCCACTCATCACTTTTCGTTTTTTGAATACCCGATTGTACAAGCTGATAAATTGCATTTTCCTCAGCGTGAAAAGCATCACATGGATAATCAACTGAATATTTTCCACTTTCCAGAATGCCCTTTTCACGAGCAGCAAAACGTGGACAACCACCATCAATACAATGCTTAGCTCCTTTTGGATAGCCATTATAGCCAGAGGCAATGATTCGATTATCACATACAATAACCGCTCCTACCCTTCTACTACCACATGTTGAACGAAGAGAAGTGATAAATGCTTGACCTAAAAAATATGAATCCCAATCATCACGAGTTCCTAAAGGAATCGAGTCAGCTAGTTGAATAATTTTCTGTAAAATTTGCATAATTCCCCTTCTCTCTGTTCATTTTAGTCTAAATAAAATTATATCATACGTTAGAGTTAAGGGATAAGGGCTATAGCTAGATAAGAATCCGTTAGTTGATTACAATTCCACGACGCTCCCTTTCCATGAGGCTTAGCTCGGAGTCCTCTTGGTCCGCAATAGGTTTCAAATCAAAATCAATTTTTCAGATAAGTACCAAACAAAAAAAGGCATGACCTTCTTGGATTGATTCCAAGACGATCATGCCTTTAGATTTCGGAATTAAAGCATTTCTGAAGTTGTTTTACCTTGCATGTGAAGTACTAAGTAGTCAGGTCCACCAGCTTTTGAATCTGTTCCTGACATGTTGAATCCACCAAATGGTTGGTATCCAACGATTGCACCAGTACATCCACGGTTGAAGTAAAGGTTACCAGCATGGAAATCTTCACGAGCTTTTTCGATGTTTGCACGGTTGTTTGAAATAACAGCACCTGTTAAACCATACTCAGTGTTGTTTGCAATTTCTAAAGCATGATCAAAGTCTTTAGCTTTACAGAATGCAACAACTGGTCCAAAGATTTCTTCTTTCATTAAACGAGCATCTTCAGCAACGTCAGCAACGATTGTTGGTTTAATGAACCAACCAGTAGAATCGTCCCCTTCTCCACCAGTTACTACTCGTCCTTCTTCACGTCCGATTTGAACATAGCTCATTACTTTGTTGAATGCAGCTTGGTCATTAACAGGACCCATGTAAGTTGTACGGTCTTCTGGGTTACCAACTGTTAATTCGTTTGTTAATTCGATCGCACGAGCAAGTACTTGGTCATACACATCTTGGTGAATAACAGCACGAGAACATGCAGAACATTTTTGACCAGAGAAACCAAACGCAGATGATACGATTGATTTTGCAGCTAATTCTAAATCAGCTTCTTTATCAATTACCATTGTGTCTTTACCGCCCATTTCAGCGATAACACGTTTTAACCAGATTTGACCTGGGTTAACTTTAGCAGCACGTTCGTAAATACGAATTCCTACTTCTTTAGAACCTGTGAAGCTGATGAAACGAGTACGTGGGTGATCAACTAAGTAATCTCCTACTTCAGCTCCACTACCTGGTACGAAGTTTACAACTCCAGCAGGTAATCCAGCTTCTTCTAATACTTCAAGGAACTTGTAAGCTACAACTGGAGTCGTACTTGCAGGTTTTAATAGAACTGTGTTACCAGTTACTACTGCAGCTACTGTTGTACCAGCCATGATAGCGAACGGGAAGTTCCAAGGAGAAATAACAACACCTACTCCTAATGGAATGTAGTTGAAACGGTTATATTCACCTGGACGGCTTTCTACTGGAATACCATCTTTTAATTGAAGCATTTGACGAGCATAGAATTCTAAGAAATCAATCGCTTCAGCTGTATCAGCATCTGCTTCATTCCAAGGTTTACCAGCTTCTTTTGTTAATAAAGCTGAGAATTCGTGTTTACGACGACGGATGATAGCTGCCGCACGGAATAAAATGTCAGCACGAACTTCAGGTTTTACTTTTTTCCATGTATTAAAAGTTGTATCAGCAATTTGCATTGCTTTTTCAGCTAATTCACGGTTAGCTTTTGATACAGAACCAATTACTTCTTTATGATTTGAAGGATTTACAGAAACGATTTGTTCTTCTGTAAAGATACGCTCTCCACCAATGATCAGTGGATATTTTTCACCTAAATAAGATGAAACTTTTGCTAATCCTTGATTGTATTGTTCTTGATTTTCCTCTAAGCCAAAGTTTGTAAATGGCTCATGTTTGTAAGGTATAACCATTGAATAAATCCCCCTTTAATTTAAATAGCATACAATTCGAAAAATACTATATTGAACTATTTTTCAAAATTAAATGCCAAAATTAACTTCTAAAAAAGCTCACAATAACATAATACATTATTCCTATATATACTTCAAATAGGAAACGCTTACAGATTATTCGCTAAAAATAAAAAAAAGGAAGAGTCGAAATCTTCCTTTTAATTATAAATATGCACACTAGGTTCTTTCGCGTCTACCTCTTTTACGATCAATGCTTCTTGTCCATTTGCAGAGAACACATTGGTCTCAACCTTTAGATATGAAGGGAAATGATCCATCATTAGTCCAGCTACATATTGGGTAAAAGCAATCACTTCTGCCTTACTATAGAATTGCATAGGTATATCAATTTTTAGTTGTATTAATTCATTATCTTTATAAAATCCTGTGCCAACAACACCAGTATAATTAGGAAAATAATTTTCTATATCCGATTTAAAATTCACCATTTTCATCGCGTCATCTCGGTGATCTGCAGTTGCTGCAGATGATGGGAATAAATAATATTTTTCATTTATATTATCCCAACCACTAATCGCACTTTCATTTCCTGAAACTGATGCCTTCGCAACAAATGATCCAGGTACTACTGAAGATTGACTTTGTTGACGGAATATCGCAAATGTAATAGGAATATCTTTAAACTCATCCATTTTACGTAATCTGGTTAAGATTTCTTGCGCCATTGCACGTCCTTGTTTTAACATGACATCCTTTTTAATTTCCATCTCTCTAGGATAACCATGCTCTTCCTGGTAGTAATAATAAGAATTCATCGCAAGTCCAATTGCTATGCCTTCGATTTTGACTTCTTTACCACTTTTTTTCAAGTAATCTTGTTCTAAAATATGATTTAAATAGATAGGAGCAGCTTTAGCTTTCGCATCTTCAGATTTTGCATTACTTTCAATTGGGTTCAGTCCATCGTTAACGACAGTAGCATTAACATTAATTTTCCTAGCTGACTTCTCTGCCTCTTTTAATTGGCCAGATGTATATTTTCTTTTTAACCATGATTCAACCGTTTTTTTCTCCAGTAATTGGCCTTCTTGATATAAATAATCATCTGTAGAATACTGATCTTGTACAATTCGCATTAATCCCATTTCAAACTCATTTATATCAAGGCGGTTCTCAACATTGGATACAACTGCACCTCTAGTTTTGCTAGGCTTAAACGGTAGGATCGTTTTATAATAATCATTTGAAATTGAATAACGGGGTATAATTGCGTCTTCCCCTTTTTTATTATTGCTGCTCTCTTGTACAACCTTATCTTCATTCTTTAATGATAACGAACATCCAGATAAGATGAGAGAAATACAACATAGGAGTAGCCCTATTCGTGTTTTCATTTACTCACACCTCTTATTTATTAAGTGAACAACTGTTTATTAAAATGATAATAAGAAGTGTTGTCCTCTAGTTGCTAAAAGAGTATTACTGTGGTTGAAGCTCCTTAATCATTCGCTCTTCATCCCAAACTTCAATATTTAGCTTACGTGCTGCATCAAGCTTTGAACCTGCTGCTTCACCTGCAATTACTAAATCAGTACTCTTACTAACACTACCAGCTACTTTAGCGCCAAGTGCTTCTAACTGCTTTTTAGCTTCACTTCTAGTCATCTGTTCTAGCTTACCAGTTAATACGACTGTTTTACCAGCAAAAAGAGAATTTGTATCTATATTTTCAATTAATATCCCTTTATATTCAGTATTTACCCCAAGCGTTTTAAATGTATCTATTAACTCTTTAACTTCATCTTTAGAAAAATACTCATTAATCGATTGGGCCATCTTATCACCAATCTCATTAATCGTTCTAATTTCATCTACAGAAGCTGCCATTAAATGATCAATTGATTGGAAATGCTGTGCTAATGTTTTTGCCGCTTTCGCACCAACATGTCGAATTCCTAAACCAAATAATAATTTTTCTAAAGAATTTTCTTTCGAAGCCTGAATTGCCGATACTAATTTTTCCGCTGACTTTTCACCAAAACGTTCTAATGATAATAATTGCTCTTTTGTTAATTTATAAAGATCTGTAAAAGTAGTAATCAGTTTCGCTGCAAATAATTGCGCTACAACTCTTTCGCCTAATCCATCAATATTCATTGCATCACGGGATGCAAAATGAATTAATCCTTCTCTGATTTGCGAAGGGCAAAATGGGTTTACACAACGAAGTGCTACTTCACCTGCTATTCTCACTAGTTCATGCTCACATGAAGGGCAATGAGTTGGCATAGAGAAAGGCTGTTCTTCGCCTGTGCGACGATCTAATAATACATTGACGACTTCAGGAATAATATCTCCCGCTTTGCGAATAACAACTGCATCTCCAATACGTATATCTTTCTCTTTAATTAAATCTTCGTTGTGCAATGAAGCACGTTTTACAACTGTACCTGCTACTCTAACAGGCTCCAAGATAGCAGTAGGAGTTACCACACCAGTTCTTCCGACACTCAATTCAATATCAACTAGCTTAGTAATCACTTCTTCAGCTGGAAATTTAAATGCAATCGCCCATCTTGGTACTTTAGCAGTTGTCCCAAGTTTTTTTTGAGTCGAATATTCATCAACCTTGATAACAATTCCGTCTATTTCATATGGTAATGTTGGACGTTTGTCTTTCCAGTTTTCAATGTATTCAATTACTTCATCAATTGAATTGCATGTTTTTCGAAATGTATTTGTTTTAAAACCAAGTTTTTGTAGATAGTCTAAAGCCTCACTATGCTTTTGAATTGAAAATTCTTCAGCATTTGGAATACCGTAAACAAAGAAAGATAAATCTCGTTTCGCCACTATTTTAGGATCTAATTGTCTTAAAGATCCCGCTGCTGCATTACGCGGATTAGCAAACAATTCTTCCCCATTTTTCTCACGCTGTTCATTTACTTTTTCAAAGCTTGCTTTTGGCATGAACGCTTCTCCACGTACTTCCAACGTTAATGGCTCAGAAAGCTTTAAAGGAATAGCTTTGATTGTTTTTAAATTGTGAGTAATATCCTCACCCACACTTCCATCTCCGCGAGTTGCTCCTTTAATGAACATACCATTTTCATAATGAAGTGAAACCGCTAATCCATCTATTTTTAATTCACAAACATAGGAAATTTGATCAACGTCCTGTTTTACGCGTTGGTCAAAATCTTTTAAGTCACCTTCATTAAAAGCATTTCCTAAACTTAACATTGGATAAGTATGAACTACTTTCTCAAACAAGTCGATTGCCTGCCCACCAATACGTTGAGTTGGAGAATCGGCAGTAACAAGTTCTGGATATTGCTCCTCTAAGCGAATTAATTCATGTAATAGCATGTCATATTCTGTATCTGGTACAGACGGATTATCTAATACATGATATTCATAGTTGTATTGACTTAATTCACTTCTTAGCTTCTCAATTTTATCAATAATGCTTTGATCCACGAGTTACCACTCCTTCTATGCTTTCGTAATTGGAGCAAATTTTGCTAATAAACGTTTTATACCGATTGGACTTGGAAATGCGATATCCAGTTCCATCGCTTCGCCTTCACCTTTTACACTTACTACTGTACCAGTGCCCCATTTGCCATGAGAAGCCTTATCGCCTACACGCCATCCTAATGATTCCCCACCTGTTGTTTTCATGACAGGTTTAGAAATCGTGCGTCGTTCTGTTGCAACCTTTTTGTTCGCACGATCTAATAATTCTTCAGGAATTTCATTAATAAATCGTGATTCTTGGTTCACACTTGTACGCCCATAAAGTGTACGTGTTTGAGCATTTGTTATATATAACTGCTTTTCAGCACGCGTAATTCCTACATAAGCAAGTCTTCGTTCTTCTTCCATCTCTTCTTCATCCATTAGAGATCGACTATGAGGGAAAATACCTTCTTCCAAACCAATTAAAAAAACTACTGGAAATTCTAACCCTTTTGCAGAATGTAAGGTCATTAAAATAACTTCATCAGTCTCTTCTTCTTCCTTATCAGCTTGATCAATATCAGACACCAATGCTAAATCAGTTAAAAATGAAACAAGACTTTTGTCTTCACTGCTCTCTTCAAATGCATTTGTTACGGTTAAGAACTCTTCTATATTCTCAATTCTTGAAGCGGATTCAATCGTATTTTCATCTTTTAACATTTGAATATAGCCAGTTTTTTCAAGTACCTCTTCAACAAGCTCTGTAACTGATAAATACTCCTGCATTTGCTGCCAATTTTTCGTCATTTTATGGAACTCACCGATGGCCTTTGTGATTTTCGCACTTAAACCAACAAAATCAATTTGCTCCAATGTATCAGATAGTGATAGATCGTTTGCAATACTATAATTAATAACCTTATCTACAGATGCTGCACCTACACCACGTTTGGGCACATTAATAATTCTTGAAAAACTAATTTCATCATTTGGGTTTGCGATAAAACGTAAATAAGCTAAAACATCTTTAATCTCTTTACGATCATAGAACTTTACCCCGCCAACCATACGATATGGAATGTTTGATTTGACTAAAACTTCCTCCATTGCACGAGACTGGGCATTTGTACGATATAAAATCGCTACATCACTTAGTTGATGTACGCGTTGATTTTTCCATTCAGCTAGTTTCCCAGCAATAAAATGGCCTTCATCCTGTTCAGAAGCAGCTCTAAAATAATGGATTGGATTTCCTTGTCCATTTTCAGTCCATAATTTTTTAGGTTTACGATTTGAATTGTTTGTAATGACTGCATTTGCTGCATCAAGAATCGTTTGAGTAGAACGATAATTTTGTTCTAACAGGATTACTTGGGCATTATCATAATCCTTTTCAAATGAAAGAATATTTGAGATATCTGCCCCACGCCAGCGATAAATTGACTGATCCGAATCACCAACAACACAGATATTTTTATATTGCTCTGCAAGCATTTTTACAATCTTATACTGAGCATGGTTCGTATCTTGATACTCGTCCACATGAATATATTGAAACTTTCTTTGATAATAATGTAGAACCTCAGGTACTCGCTCAAATAAAGTAATTGTCATCATAATTAAATCATCAAAATCTAATGAATGATTTTTGCGTAAGCGATCTTGATAAGCAGCGTAAATTTCACCAATTACTTTTTCAAATGGTGTAAATGCATCTCTTGAATAATCAGCCGCAGTTTGTAATTCATTTTTCGCACTACTAATCGAACCCAAAATAGCACGAGGATCAAATTTCTTTGCGTCTAGATTTTTCTCTTTTAAGATGTTTTTGATTACAGTTAATTGATCCGTTGTATCTAAAATAGAAAAGCTTCTATTTATACCAATTCGATCAATATCTCTTCGAAGAATACGAACACACATTGAGTGGAAAGTTGATACCCAAATATCTTCTGCATCCTTACCAACTAGTTTATAAATACGCTCTTGCATCTCTCTAGCTGCTTTATTTGTAAACGTTATAGCTAAAATATTCCATGGAGCGACAGTTTTTTCTCCAAGCAAATATGCAATACGATGAGTTAGCACTCTCGTTTTACCCGAACCGGCACCTGCCATAATTAAAAGTGGACCATTTACCGTTTTTACTGCTTCTTTTTGCATTGGATTTAGTCCATGTAATAATTCTTCTGCTGTTTTCATTTATTTTGTCGCTCCTTTTTTTACAGCTTTCACCGTAAGTAAAGCCTCTTGTAAATTTTCATAAATAATGTTTCCAACTACAATTGTATCTGCATATCGACTTACTTCTTCCGCTTGTTTCAGAGTCGATATGCCACCACCATAAAATAACTTCGTTTGATTGACAACCTTTGAAACCTCTTCGACTACTTCAATTGGTCCAAATGTTCCGCTGTATTCTAAGTAAAAAATAGGTAATTTAAGTAAAGTTTCTGCCACTTCTGCATATGCAACGATATCTTCTATAGAAAGATCCGTATCAGACTTTGTTAGCTCTGCTGCCTTACAATTCTTATTTAATATACAGTATCCTTCCATTACTAATTCTTCAGCATGTATTAAGTGTCCAAATTCCTTCATTGCTTGTTGATGCATGCCAACAATCCACTTTGGATCCGTACTATTTAAAACAGTTGGGATAAAGTAAAAATCATATCCTGGCGTCACTGCTTCCAAATTTGAAACTTCAAGTATACAAGGAACTGCGTATCGACGAATTCTTACTAAAAGTGATAGCGTATCATCTAAAGTGACCCCATCAGTTCCACCTACTAGTATTGCATCCGTTCCAGATTCACAAATTAATTCTAATTCTTCATCTGTAATGTCCTTATTAGGGTCTAATTTAAATATGTGATTCCATTGTGTATAATCGTACATTATGTTCCTCCTCGATTTATTTCCATTCATTTCTTCATTTATTTTATTGATCTATTCTTGTCTTATTTTTCGTGTTTTAGATAGGTTAAGAAAACATAAATGTATTGTATCTTAATTAAAAAGGAAAAGTAACCCTTCTTCCCCTAAATTAGGAAGCGTTGAAAATTGTTTCCTCTGATAATGGAACAATTAAAGGGAAAAATGGTAATAAGTGATTTTCAAATAGAATTAGTCACTAATTCTTATTATAAGGGGATAGTTAGGTTGAGACCAAATATTAGTTTAATGAATTCATTACTGCGAATTACAGCCGGATTGACTATTTTAGCATATGGCACAGCAAAACTAACAAGAAGAAGATGTAGTAATTCTGTACTTATTTTAATCATAATTGGCGCAATGAAAGTTGCAGAAGGAATTTTACGCTTTTGCCCTATGACTGCATTTTGTAAAAAATGTATGATAATGGTAGAAAAACATAATGAGGAAGATTCTATCGAAGAATATATCCAACCTTCATAAAAATAGTTTATCAAAACTAATTATGAATGTATAGACGAAATAAGAACATTAGTTCTATTTACCACAAAAAGGGGCGTCAAATGACGACCCTTTTTTGTGTTGTTGAAAGCATGTATTACTTAATTATTTACTTTTAACGCTTTATGAGCTATATCATGGCGATAGAATAAACCCGTTGATTGAATGTTATTAATTTGATCATACACCTTGTCACATGCTTCATTAATGGAAGCTCCGCTATGAGCAACAATTAGTACTCTTCCACCGTTTGTAACATATTCATTGTTTTCAAGCTTAGTACCTGCATGAAAGATCATCGTTTGATCAGTAACTGCTTGAAGTCCGTTAATGACAGCACCTTTTTCAGGTACTTCTGGATATCCATTTGCAGCAAGTACTACACCAACAACAGCGTCCTCTGACCATTTCAGTTCAATTTCTTCATTGTTTAAGATCGCTAGCATGACTTCTGCTAGGTCACTTTCTAAACGAGGTAATACAACTTCTGTTTCTGGGTCACCAAATCTTGCATTAAATTCAATTACCTTTGGACCAGCAGTAGTTAACATCAAACCTGCATATAAAATACCTGTAAATTCACGTTCTTCCTGAATCATCGCTTCAGCAACAGGAAGGACAATTTCCTGTAAAGATTGCTCTACAATTGATTGAGGAATTTGAGGTACTGGTGAATATGCACCCATTCCACCAGTATTCGGTCCTTTATCTCCATCGTAAGCACGCTTATGATCTTGTGCGATAACCATTGGATAGACTTTTGTTCCATGAACAAATGACATTAGCGAGAATTCTTCACCTTCTAGATATTCTTCAATTACTACAGATGCACTTGCATCCCCGTATTTATCATCTAAAAGCATATCATGAAGACTAACTACTGCCTCTTCAATTGTCATAGCAACGACTACGCCCTTACCAGCTGCCAATCCATCTGCTTTAATAACAATTGGAGCACCAATCTTTTCAACATATGATTTTGCATCTTCAAAGTTCGTAAACGTTTCATATGCAGCAGTTGGTATATTATATTTTTTCATTAAATCCTTTGTAAAACTTTTACTACCTTCAATAATCGCTGCCTCTTTTGTTGGTCCAAAAATCTGTAAACTCTCTTTACGAAACTCGTTTACGATTCCGTTCATTAAAGGAACTTCAGGACCTACAATTGTTAAATCAATTTTCTCTTCTTTAGCAAAAGCGATTAAGGCTTCATGATCACCTTCATCAATATTGACAAGCTTTGCTATATCAATCATTCCATCGTTTCCTGGAGCAACAAATACATCTGTTACGTTCTCTGATTGATTTACCTTCCAAGCAATTGTATGCTCTCGGCCACCGCGACCAATGACTAATACTTTCATCTTGTCATCTCCTCATCTATTAATGTTTAAAGTGACGTACCCCTGTAAAGACCATTGTAATGCCGTATTCATCAGCTTTTTTAATTGAATCTTCATCACGAATTGATCCACCTGGTTGAATGATAGCTGTAATACCTGCTTTAGCAGCTGCTTCAACAGTATCACTCATTGGGAAAAATGCATCAGAAGCTAAAGCAGAACCTTTTGCGTTATCACCAGCTTGTTCAATTGCAATATTTGCAGCCCCAACACGATTCATTTGACCAGCACCAACACCAATTGTCATATGGTCTTTTGCTAATACGATCGCATTTGATTTAACATGCTTTACAACTTTCCAGCCTAACTTTAGGTTCTCCCACTCTTCTTCAGTCGGTTGGCGCTTTGTAGGTACTGTAATTGTCGCATCTTCAAAACCAAATGTATCCATATCTTGACGAAGTAGACCACCATGTACAGTTGTCAATTTAGGCGCAAATGTCGGTTTCGTTTCGAAATCAACAGTTAATAAACGTAAATTCTTTTTACTTGTCAGAATTTCTAATGCTTCTTCACTAAACGAAGGAGCGATAATAATTTCTAAAAATAGTTCATGTAATTTTTTAGCTGTTGCACCATCAATTTCATGATTCGCCGCAATAATTCCACCAAAAATCGATACTGGATCTGCTGCATATGCACGATCATAAGCTTCTTCAATCGTTGTTCCTTCTCCTACACCACAAGGATTCATATGCTTTACAGCTACAACCGCTGGGCTTGAAAATTCACGCACAATATTTAATGCTTCATTTGCATCATTAATATTATTGTATGAAAGTTCTTTGCCGTGTAATTGAGTAGCATAAGCTATTGATGAAGTTGTTGGCATTGGTGCACGATAAAACGTTGCATTTTGATGAGGATTCTCACCATATCGTAAGGATTGCTTTAATTCATAAGTCACTGTGTAGCTTTCAGGATTTTCTTCTCCTACTTGCTCAGTTAAATAGTTCGAAATTAATGAATCATATGCCGCTGTATGACGGAATACTTTTGCAGCCAATCGACGATTCGTTTCAAGTGAAACAACATTATTTTCAGCTAACTCAGATAGAATCACATGATAATCAGTTGGATCTACTACAACACTTACAAATTCATGATTTTTTGCTGCAGAGCGTAGCATTGTTGGGCCACCGATATCGATATTTTCAATTGCATCTTCAAATGAAACATCTGGTTTCATAATTGTTTCTTTAAATGGATATAAGTTTACACACACTAAATCAATTGGTTGAATACCAAGTTCATTCATTTGGCGCATATGTTCTTCATTAGAGCGTACTCCTAAAAGTCCACCGTGTATCGAAGGATGTAATGTTTTTACACGGCCATCCATGATTTCTGGAAAGTTCGTAACTTCAGAAATACCGATTACATCTAGTCCAGCTTCTTTTAATAAATTATAAGTACCACCTGTAGAAATAACCTCGAAATCTTGTTTTATTAATCCACTTACAAATTCAATAATACCTTGTTTATCTGATACGCTAACTAAAGCACGTTTTTTCATGTTATAAGCCCCCAATGTAAGAATTCATTTTATCTTTTTAAATATCTTTCTATTGATTAAATAACTTCTTTAATGTATTCACATATAAAACATGCTCGATATCGTGCACCTTTTTTTCTAGCGATTCTTTTGTTTCACCTTGATCAATTAGGATCTCTTCTTGTGCAATAATTGGACCTGTATCCATTCCTTCATCAACATAATGTACTGTAACACCAGTCGATTCGACATTCGCAAGCAAAGCTTGGCCGATTGCGTCTTTTCCAGGAAATAAAGGAAGAAATGAAGGATGAATATTAACAATTTTCCCGGGAAATGCGTCTAAAATTGTCGGACCAATCAATCTCATATAACCTGCTAAAATGATAAATTCGACATTTAGCTCTTTTAAATGAGAGATCACTTCTGATTCGTAATGTTCTTTTGATTCATATTGTTTGGCAGTGAAGACAAACGAAGGAATATTCGCTTCTTCTGCTCTTTGTATACAATAAGCATTTTGACGATCACACACTAGCAATTGAATTGTTGCTTTTAATTCTCCGCTCTTAGTCGCATCAAGAATTGCTTGAAAGTTACTGCCATTTCCTGAAGCAAATACGGCAATGTTTGTCATTACAGTGAACCTCCACCAAAAGTGACACCTTCACCTGAATTTGTTCTACCAATGATGAAAACTTTTTCACCAGTTTCTTCTAATAGATTAATAATGTCATGTAAGTTTTCCTCTTTAATTGCCATTACCATTCCAATTCCCATATTAAAAATATTAAACATTTCTTCTCGCTTTAGTTCACCAGTTTCTTCTAATAGATCAAAAATTGGTTGGATTGGCCATGAACCATAGTCAATTTCTGCCCCGATACCTGCTGGAAGCATTCTAGGAATATTTTCGATAAATCCTCCACCAGTAATATGAGCCATTCCATTAATCTCAAAGTTTTTCAGCACATTTAAGATTGGTTTTACATAAATTTTTGTAGGACGAAGTAATTCTTCTCCTAATGTATGTCCAAGTTGATCAATGTGTTGATCAAGTGTGTATCCACCTTTTTCTAATAGCACTTTACGAACCAGCGAATAGCCATTACTATGGATACCATTTGAAGAAATACCTAAAAGTATGTCACCTGCTTGAATGTTTTGCCCTGTAACCAACTTAGATTTATCTGCAATCCCAACAGCAAATCCTGCAATATCATATTCATCTTCTGGGTACATACCAGGCATTTCTGCAGTTTCTCCTCCAATTAAAGAACAACCTGCTTGAATACATCCTTCAGAAACACCTTTTACAATATGTTCAATTCTCTCAGGCACTGCTTTTCCTACTGCTAAATAATCAAGGAAAAATAGTGGCTCTGCCCCTTGAACAACAATATCATTCACACACATCGCGACTGCATCAATGCCTATCGTATCGTGACGGTCCATTTGGAATGCTAATTTTAATTTTGTTCCAACTCCGTCAGTTCCTGATACAAGTACGGGCTCCTTATAATTGAACTTGGATAAATCGAACATTCCTCCAAATCCACCTAAACCACCAAGTACTTCTTGACGCATTGTTTTTTGAACGTGTTTTTTCATTCTGTTGACTGCTTCATAACCAGCTTCAATATCTACACCAGCTTGTTTATATGCATTCGCCATGTGATGATTTCCCCTCTCGTTCCTCATAAATATATTCAAAAGGCGACGACTTTTGTTCGCCGCCTCTGATTTGTCTTAACGGTATTTCTATTAATTGTGAGAATGTACTAGTTCATTTTCATCATAAATCACTGTAGGATAGCAACCAGTAAAGCATGCCGTACATTGACCTCTTGTTGGACCTGCATGGTTTCGTCCAATTGCACCTAATAAGCCATCTAAACTAATAAATTCAAGTGTGTCTGCTCCAATTTCTTCACACATTTCTTCTATTGATTTAGTTGCAGCAATTAATTCTTCTCTAGTAGATGTATCAATTCCATAATAACAAGGGTTTTTAATTGGTGGAGCTCCAATTCGAACATGAACTTCACTTGCGCCTGCATCTCGTAACATTTGTACGATTCGACGGCTTGTTGTACCACGAACGATTGAATCATCAACCATTACCACACGTTTTCCTTCAACAATCGAGCGCACTGGAGATAGCTTCATTTTTACACCTTGTTCACGAAGCTCTTGTGAAGGTTGTATAAATGTGCGACCTACATAACGGTTTTTAATTAAACCAATTTCATATGGAATGCCTGATTCTTCAGCATAACCAATTGCCGCTGAAATACTTGAATCAGGAACACCGATGACAACATCTGCTTCAATTGGAGCTTCATTTGCTAAAACTCGACCCATGTTTTTACGAGCAGCATGAACATTGATATTATCAATATTGCTATCTGGACGAGAGAAATAAATGTATTCCATACTACAAATCGAATGTTCAACAGTTGAAGTAAATTGATCAGATTCGATTCCATCATCAGAGATGATTAGTAATTCGCCAGGGTTAATATCACGAATATATTTCGCACCGACTACATCAAAGGCACATGTTTCTGAAGCCACTACATATGCATCTCCCATTTTAGCTAAAGCTAAGGGTCTAAACCCATTTGGATCAAGTGCAACATACATCGCTTCTTCTGTTAATACTAAATAAGCGAATGCGCCTTTAATCATACTTAAAGATGCTTTAATACGATCTTTTATTGGAGCCGAACCATTTTGTTTAATTAAATGTGCAAGTACTTCTGTATCTGAAGTCGTTTGAAAAATACTACCTTGCATTTCTAAATCTTTACGTAATCTTGAGGCATTTACTAGATTTCCATTATGAGCAAGTGCAATACTTCCTGTATGAGAATGAAATAAAAGTGGCTGAACATTCTCATAGCCTCTGCCGCCTGCAGTTGGGTAACGAACATGACCAATCGCAGCTTTTCCGTGCAAATCATTTAATTGACCTTTACTGAAGACTTCAGCAACTAATCCTTCGCCTTTTGCACCTTCAAGTTTACTTCCGTCAGAGACTACAATTCCTGCGCCTTCTTGCCCTCTATGTTGCAAGCTATGAAGACCATAGTAGGAGATTTGGGCAGCATCAGTATGCCCCCAAATTCCAAATATTCCACATTCTTCATTTAACCCTTTTATTTCAGCAAGCATGGGATCGCCTCTTTCCAAGACTGTTTTAATTCCTCAACAGAAGCATGAAGAACTGTTTCATTTTGTTGATTGCGAATCGTAACTGAAGTTTCTTCTACAACTGTACCAATTAATTCCGCTTCAACCATCGCTTCAAATTGTGCCTTATGCTCTGGTTTAACAGATAGTAAGAAACGAGATTGCGTTTCACTAAATAATGCAGCTACCTCTTTACCTACAATCGAAATATTTGCACCTACATTTGTTGGACCAAATGTACTTTCAGCTATTGCAACTCCAAGTCCACCTTCAGAGATATCATGAGCTGATGCAACTACTCCGGCTTGAATCGCTGCAAGAATTTGTTCTTGGCGTTTTGCTTCTACTGTTAAATCAATACTTGGTGCTTTACCGAAGATTTTTCCAGCATTTAAAAGCTTTTGAAGCTCACTGCCACCAAATTCTTCTTTCGTTTCACCAATTACATAAATTAAATCACCAGCAGTTTTAAAATGCTGAGTAGTTATATGATCAATGTCTTCGATTAATCCAACCATACCAACTACAGGTGTTGGATAAACTGCTTCGCCATTCGTTTCATTGTAAAGTGATACATTTCCACCGATAACAGGTGTACTTAATACATTACATGCATCGCTCATGCCGTCAGTTGCTTTTTCTAACTGCCAGAAAATTTCAGGCTTTTCTGGATTTCCAAAGTTTAAGCAGTCAGTTATTGCTAGAGGACGAGCACCTGAACAAATAACATTACGCGCTGCTTCTGCAACTGCGATTTTGCCACCAACTTCTGGATCTAAATATAGATAACGTGCATTACAGTCTGTCGTCATTGCAAGAGCTTTTTTCGTATCACGAATTCGAATGACAGCTGCATCAGAACCAGGTGCTACTACAGTGTTTGTTCTTACCATATAGTCATACTGTCCGTAAACCCACTCTTTACTTGCGATCGTAGGTTGAGCTAGTAATTGTTTTAAAGTCTCTTTTGAATCTTTTATTTCTGGAACATAGTTTTCCATCGCTTGGAACTCACTATAATATGCAGGTTCTGTAGATGGTTTATGATAAACTGGTGCTTCCTCTGCTAATGCGTCAACTGGTAATTCTGCAACAACTTCTCCGTTATGAAGTAATCGAAGCATTTTGTCATCCGTAACACGTCCAACAGATACTGCGTGTAGATCATATTTTTCAAATAACTCTACAATTTCATGTTCTCTTCCTTTTTCAACAACAAGTAACATACGTTCTTGAGATTCAGATAACATCATTTCATAAGCCGTCATACCTGCTTCACGTTGAGGAACTAAGTCAAGATTCATCTCGATACCCATTCCAGCTTTTGATGCCATTTCTGCAGATGAAGATGTCAGCCCTGCTGCACCCATATCCTGGATACCAACAAGTGCATCATTTTGAACAACCTCTAAACATGCTTCAAGTAAAAGCTTCTCCATGAATGGATCACCTACTTGAACCGCTGGACGTTTTTCTTCAGATGCCTCTGATAATTCTTCAGAAGCGAATGTTGCGCCATGGATACCGTCGCGGCCTGTTGATGCACCAACGTACATAACAGTGTTTCCTACACCATGAGCTTGACCTTTTTTAATATCTTTATGATTAATTAAGCCAACGCACATTGCATTTACTAAAGGATTTCCTTCATAACAAGGATCAAAATTTACTTCTCCGCCCACAGTTGGAATTCCAATACAGTTACCATAACCTGCAATTCCAGCCACTACTTCTTCAAATAAGTACTTTACTCTAGGTGTTTCTAATTCACCAAATCGTAAAGAGTTTAGAAGAGCAACAGGTCTTGCACCCATTGAGAATACATCACGAATAATTCCACCTACTCCAGTAGCAGCCCCTTGGTAAGGTTCAATTGCTGACGGGTGATTATGACTTTCAATTTTAAATACAACTGCTTGCTCATCACCAATATCAACAATACCTGCACCTTCACCTGGTCCTTGTAAAACGTGTTCTCCGCTTACAGGGAATTTACGTAATAGAGGTTTAGAATTTTTATAGCTACAATGTTCTGACCACATTACAGAGAATAGACCAAGTTCGGTATAATTTGGTCCACGACCAATAATTGATTTAATTAATTGGAACTCTTCATCTGTTAAGCCCATAGTGGCATAAATTCTTTCTTCTTCAATTTGCATTGGGTTTGGCTCAAGAAGTAACGACATGGTTTTCCCTCCAGTTTCTTACAATCGAACGAAATAGTTGAAGTCCATCAGCACTGCCTAATAAAGTATCTACAGCACGCTCAGGGTGTGGCATCATTCCTAAAACATTTCCTTTTTCATTTACAATACCTGCAATATCATCTAAACTACCATTCGGATTATTTTGATAACGGAAAATAATCTGATTATTATTTTTAAGAGATTCATATGTTTCATTGTCGCAATAGTAATTTCCTTCACCATGTGCGATTGGTACAGTAATCACTTGACCTTTTTCATAACCAGTTGTAAACATTGTTTCATTGTTTTCAACAACTAATTCTACTTGGCCACACATAAATTTTAATTTCTCATTACGTCGAAGCGTTCCTGGTAAAAGACCTGCTTCTGTTAATATTTGAAATCCATTACATACTCCAAATACTGGTTTACCTTCAGCAGCAGCTTTTTTTACAGCTTCCATCACATTGGCAAAACCTGCAATTGCGCCAGATCGTAAGTAATCACCGTATGAGAAACCACCTGGTAATAAAATACCGTCAAATTCATCTAAGTTAGTTGAATCATGCCATACGTATTCTACTTCTTCGCCTAATTCATCTTTTATTGCATGATACATATCTACATCACAATTTGAGCCTGGAAACACAATTACTGCAAACTTCACTGTGCGACTACCTCCTCTACCTCATAACGGTAATCTTCAATTACGATGTTTGCTAATAATTTTTCACACATTTCTTTTACTGAAGCATCTAAATCAGCTACATTTTTATCAATTAAAAGTTCCATATATTTACCGATACGAACATCGTTTACTTCACTGAAATTCATGCTATGAAGCGCGTTTTTCACTGCGTTTCCTTGTGGATCTAATACACTTTCTCTTAATGTAACGAATACTCTTACTTTGAACATGATAATCCCCCTAAGCGTTTTAAAATTTCTTCGTATCCATCTGTTAAGTTCCCTAAATCTCTTCGGAACACATCTTTATCAAACTTTGCGTTCGTCTCTTTATCCCATAAACGACATGTATCGGGTGAAATTTCGTCTGCTAATAAAATTGAGCCATCATTTAACTTACCAAACTCTAATTTAAAATCGACTAATCGAACATTACATGCATTAAAATGATCACCTAATATATTGTTTACACGAAGAGCAATTTCTTTAATTGTTTGAAGTTCTTCAGGTGTTGCTAGCTCAAGTGATGCGATGTGATCTTCATTTACGATCGGATCTCCTAAGTCATCACGTTTATAGTAGAATTCAACGATTGGTTTAGCTAATACCACACCTTCATCTAATCCCATACGTTTAGATAAACTACCAGCAACAATATTTCGTACTACAACTTCTAGAGGAATAATTGTTACTCGTTTAACGAGTTGTTCAAGCTCTGAAGTTTTTTCTACGAAATGTGTATCTATACCTGAATCCATTAACTTTGAAAATAGTAAGCTAGTAATCTCATTATTTAAACGGCCTTTACCTGCTATTTCTGCTTTCTTTTCCCCATTAAAAGCAGTCGCAGAATTTTTATACTTTACTCGTACAATTTCTGGATTGTCAGTAGCGTAAATTCTCTTAGCTTTACCTTCATACAACAATTCTTGCTCTACCATGAAACATTGCCCCCCATAAATTTATATCTACACTTAATTGAATGTTAGCTATTTTTATTTTGTTTGGCTAAGGTCGAAAATGAATCAACCCTAGCCAAACGCATGTTTCTTAATTTAATCCTAAGCGTTCAAAGATTGTATCTACTTGACTTAAATGGTAGCTATAGTCGAAGCAGTCATCAATTTCCTCTTGATTTAATAATGAAGTAATTTTTTCTTCTGCTTCTACTAATTCTTTAAATTGTACTTGTGTTTCCCATGCTTCCATTGCTTTTGGTTGAACTGTATCATAAGCCTCTTCTCGTGACATTCCTTTTTCAATTAAAGCAAGTAATACACGTTGTGAGTAAATTAATCCATACGTTCTATCCATATTGCGTTTCATGTTTTCAGGGAAGACAGTTAAGTTTTTCACGATATTACCAAAACGGTTTAACATGTAGTTTAAAAGAATTGTTGCATCTGGTAAGATAATTCTTTCTGCTGATGAATGAGAAATGTCTCTTTCATGCCAAAGTGACACGTTTTCATAAGCTGTAACCATATGTCCTCTAATAACACGTGCTAAACCTGTCATATTTTCAGAACCGATTGGGTTACGCTTATGAGGCATTGCAGAAGATCCTTTTTGACCTTTTGCAAAGAACTCTTCTACTTCGCGTGTTTCACTTTTTTGTAATCCACGTACTTCAGTTGCAAACTTCTCAATTGATGTTGCAATTAATGATAATGTCGCCATATAGTGAGCATGACGATCACGTTGTAATGTTTGAGTTGAAATAGGTGCAGCTTGGATACCTAATTTCTCGCATGTATATTCTTCAACAAATGGAGGAATATTTGCATATGTTCCTACAGCTCCTGAAATCTTACCTACTCGCACACTTTCAGTAGCATGCTTAAATCGTTCTAAGTTACGTTTCATTTCTTCCGTCCATAAAGCAAGCTTTAGGCCGAATGTAGTTGGTTCTGCATGAACACCATGAGTACGACCCATCATTACTGTATATTTATGTTCTTTTGCTTTATTTTCAAGAATTCCAATAAAATTCTCAATGTCTTTAAATAAAATATCATTTGCTTGTTTTAATAAATACGAAAGTGCTGTATCTACTACGTCTGTAGATGTTAAACCGTAATGTACCCATTTACGCTCATCGCCTAATGTTTCTGATACTGCACGAGTAAACGCTACTACATCATGACGAGTTTCTTTTTCGATTTCATAAATTCTATTGATATCAAAAGAAGCATTCTCACGTAATACTTTTACGTCCTCTTTTGGAATATCACCTAATTCAGCCCACGCTTCACAAGCTAAGATTTCAACTTCTAACCAAGCTTTAAATTTATTTTCTTCTGTCCAAATAGCTGCCATTTCTGGGCGTGAATAACGTTCAATCATACATTTACCTCCACTGGGTTCCTTTTCCAGATCCCTAACTCTTCTACTTTTTTCATTGCTTCTTCTGTTGATGTTGCCATTATATTAATATGTCCCATTTTACGACCTTTTTTACTTTCCTCTTTACCGTATAGATGGACTTTTAATGAGCTATCTTGTTTCATAACTTTTAATACTTCTTCAACATGTTCACCAAGTATATTTACCATTACAACTGGTTTTAATAATTCAGTGCTTCCTAATGGTAAATTACATATTGCTCTAACATGTTGATTAAACTGTGAAGTCTCTCCAGCATTCATACTATAATGTCCTGAATTATGTGGACGTGGAGCTAATTCATTTACAAAAACCTGTCCGTCATTCGTAACAAATAATTCAATTGCCAATACACCCACTAAGTGAAATGAACTAGCAATTTTTTCTGCATATTGATCAACAGTGCTTTTTACAGACTCTGTTATGTTTGCTGGTACTGACGATGTATGCAGTATTTGATTTAAATGAACATTTTCTGCAATTGGGAATGTATTTACATCACCGTTCAAATTTCTTGCGACAATAATTGACAATTCTTTTTCAAAAGGTACCCACCCTTCAAGAATACATTGTTGTTTACTAATTAAACTTAATGCTTCCTCGAAAGCTCCTTCTGATTTTATAACGACTTGACCTTTTCCGTCATATCCACCCGTTGTTGTTTTCAATACTGCTGGTAAACCAATTATTGAAATTGCTTCAAAAAATTGAGCCTCATTTTCTACTAAACGAAAAGGTGCAACCTGGATGCCTATATTTTGAATGGCAGTCTTCTCTGTTAACCTATTTCTCGTTAATTTCAATAACTCACTACCTTGTGGTAAATATGAATTTCCTTCTAAATATTCCAAAGCTTTTACATCTATATTTTCAAATTCATATGTTATAACATCACTTAATTCTGCTAGCTGACTGATTGCTTGTATGTCAGAGTATTCAGCAGTTATCTCGAAATCGGCAATTTGTCCACATGGTGAATTTGGCGTAGGATCTAAAACGGCAATTTTATATCCCATTTCTTTTGCAGAAAGCGCCATCATTCTACCTAATTGTCCACCGCCGATAATACCAATTGTTTGGCCTGGCAAGATTACTTTTTTATTCATAGTAATACACTACCTTCTGTCACTTCTTTTCGTGTGTTTTCACGTCGGGATTCTAACGCTTGATAAATTTCTTGATTATGAATACTAATAATTTGTGCTGAAAGTAAACCTGCGTTTGTAGCTCCTGCTTTTCCAATTGCTACTGTTGCTACTGGTACTCCACCTGGCATTTGTACGATAGATAGTAATGAATCTAAGCCATTTAAAGCTTTAGATTGAACCGGTACGCCAATTACGGGTAATGTTGTTTTAGCAGCAACCATTCCCGGTAGATGAGCAGCGCCACCTGCACCAGCAATTATAACTTGTATTCCTCTTTCTCTTGCAGTTTCTGCATATTCAAACATTAAATCTGGTGTACGATGAGCTGATACCACTCGCTTTTCGTAGCTAATACTTAGTTCATCTAATACATCACATGCATTTTTCATTGTTTCCCAATCACTTGTACTTCCCATAATGATACCAACTACCGGTTTCATCCATTTTCCCCCAAGTAAATTATCGCAGTTATTTTTTTCCACAAAAAAAGCCTAGAGTAGTATTATCTCTATGATGAGAAAGATAATCTACCTAGGCGCATACAAATAAACGTACACGTGTGATTAACTTCCCCTCATAGTCTAGTAATTTAAGGTTACTAGGTAGAAACTTTTGGGCCATATTCCCAACTTTATACGAGGTTTTGCTAAACTTCCTATATTTATAGTAACAATTAATGATACTTTTTTCAATAAATATGAATATTTTATTTAAAAAATATTTTAATGTTCGTGTTTTACTCTATTTTTATGTTCTTTTTTACGTGAATATGAATGATTTTCACATTCTTTTCACTAATTACTTCTTTTCTGACTTCGATTTAATAAATTTGAAATAAAGAATGCTCACTAAACAAAAAATTAAAATACTTACCACTTCTAAATTACTTATACATTACCTTAAAATCAGTAAGCTATCAACACAATAAAATTAAAAAGGCGTAACCGATGTGGTCTACGCCTTTTCAAACAATATATTTTTATTCAATAATACTTTTTATTTCTTCAAGAATTTCCTTTTGAATTTGATCAACTTTAGAAAAGTCCATGGCTTCTATATAAATCGCCTCTAACTGATCCCGAAGGACTTTTACTTCCGCCAAGTAAGATATAGCTTCTTTCATCTTATCTTTATAGGACTTTGTCGTTTTTTCAATTTCATCTGCGAATTTCTCATCAGTCCCTGGTGCAATACATCTTTCATACATATCAATAATTTCATCATTCTTTCGATCAGGAAAGTATTCATGTGGAGCAGTGCTATCGAAAATTGCAATGCCTTTTTCCGGGATAATTACCATGTCAAGACTGTTTGGATCAAATCCACAATGATATATCTCTACATCAAAGCCTCTTTCTTCTCCTACAGCTGCTATCTTCTTTAACATTGTTGACTTACCAGAGCCTGCTCTACCTTTTATAAAATAACGTTTTTCAACATCTTCTGTTAAATTTTGAATAAAATCAACTGCACCACTTGGAGTTGCTGCACCTAAAAATCTATGTTTTATCTTAGGTTCTTTTGATACAGTATCATTACTAAAAAATAACTTATTTAATTCATCTGTCAGTTTATTAGCTTCTTGAAAATCCATATTGGAGATATAAATATCTTCAATTTCATCATGAGCCTTTAGGGCAGCTGAAAATGTGTCATATGCAGTTTGAAATTTCCTCGAGATCTCATCATTCAAAGATAATATTGCTTCTTTGTGAACTGATAATTTTTTCGAGTCCCATGCGACACCTAGATTGACGTACTCTTCAATTACTCCAGGAGCCTTCGGCTCAATTACATGGGGTGCGGTTCCATCAACTAATCCAATTTGAAATTCCGGGATCATAACACCATCAACAGAATTGGTATCTGAAGAGCAATGTAAATATTCTATATTTATCCCTTTGTTTACGATGAATTCACCAATTGATTTTATTAATGTTGATTTACCAGTTCCTGGACCGCCTTTTAGAATATATAATTTGTTTAAATCCTCTAAAGCTGAGTCATAGAGATTATAAAATCCTTTTGCTGTGTTGCCACCTGCATAATAATTACGAATTTTCCCTCTCATCTATTCCCCTCCGTTCAATCTAACATATGTAAACTCTCTTAGAAGGGTGTTTGCCCAGTATTAATATTATTAACTCTATACTATAAAATATAAGACCCTAGTTAATGTTCCTTGGGTACACAGTCATTTAAGTGAGTTATGAAAGGTTTTATTCGTCCCTTAGTGTGCCCCCTAAACCTCACTGGACCTCTCTCCGTTTTGAGTAAATAAATGTCATTTTAACAACAGAATTTAAATATTGGTGATAAACAAACAAAAAAAAACATCAGCTTAA